>NZ_JBVJHZ010000001.1:0-281899 GCF_055586545.1 Glycomyces sp. NPDC050141
GGGGGGTGCGAAAGAGTAACTCGACTCCTTTCCGAGAAGGAAAGCGCCGAAAAAAAAAAAAAAAAAAAAAAAAAACACCCCCCCCCCCCCCACCCCCCCCCCCCCCCCCCGGTACTGGGCGCGGCGGCCCCTGCCGGGCCGCTTGCGCGGCCCGACAGGGGACTCGGTTCGGATGGCGTTGGCCGTCAAGGTCTACTCGCAGGTGATGTTCTCGTTGAGACCGGCGATGATGTTCGCGATCGTGGTGGCCACGTCCTGTTCGCCGTTGGCGAGCTTGACGGCTTCGTCCTTCAGCGGGTCGGCGTCGCCGCCCGCGGTCTGGCCCTTGTAGACCATCTCCAGCGCGGTGTTGCCCTGCTCGGCTGCAACCGGTGCTGAGTTGGCGATCTCGTCGTTGTACAGGTCGAAGCTGGGCTGCGAGGCGCCGTAGTCGATGTCGAGGCCCTGGATCACCGGCAGGAAGCCGGAGATCTCGCAGATCTCGGTGTAGTTCTCGGCCGTGAACAGCCAGTCGATGAAGTCGAGCGCGGCCTGCGACTTGTCGCCCTTGTACGCCACGATGTAGCCGCCGCCGAGGTTGGTGGCGCGCCGGGTCTGGGCCGGCATGAGCGCCGAGGCCCACTCGAAGTCGGCGATGTTGGCCTGGAAGTCCGCGACCTGCCACGAACCGGAGTAGTACGCCGCGACCTGGCCGCTCTTGAACAGCGCGTTCGCGTCGTCGCCGGAGACCCACACCGATTTGGGCATCACGTCGTCGTCGTTGATGTCGGCGAAGGTCTGGAGCGCCGCCGTCGTGGCGGCCTCGTCGGTCGAGTACGTGCAGTCGTCGCCGAGGACGAACCCGTCGGACCCGAACTGGTACATGAAGGACCGCAGGCGGTGCGAGGACGGGTCCATGACGAGCCCGTAGCGCGCTCCAGTCGCGGCCTTCACTTCCTTGACCGCGGCGATGAACTGGTCCCAGGTCCAGAGCCCGTCGGCGGTGGTCGGGTAGGCGACCCCGGCCTCGTCGAACAGGGACTTGTTGACATACAGCCCCACGGCGGTGAGGTCGGTGAGGAACGTCGGGATCTCGCCGTCCTCGTTCTCCGCGAGCAGGCTCTCCATGACGCCGCGCTCGGCGGCGATGTCGGAGAGGTCTTCGAGCTGGTTCTGCCAGATCGGGTCGATCGCGGTGACGCGCGCGAAGTCGGGCAGGCCGTCGGCCTGGGCGGCGTTGCGCAGCCGCGTGTTGAAGTCGTCGTAGGGGATGTCGTCGATATCGACGGTCACCCCGGTCTCCTCGAAGTACTTGTCGGCCATCTTCTGGAAGCCGCCGCCTTGGTTGGCGTCGCCCGACAGCCAGAACTTCAGGGTCGTCGCATCGCCCTCGTCGTCGCCGCCGCCGATGAAGCCGCAGGCGCTGAGGGGCAGGGCCGCCGCGCCGGCGGTGCCGGCGGTGAGGATGAGTCTTCTCTTCATTGAGCTCTCTCTTCAGGATGCGGGCCGGTGAGGGGCCCGTCGGGGTTCGGTGCGGACGCCGGCCCCCCGGCCGTCGTCCGCTGTGACGCATCCGCGTGTGCCAAGTCACCCGGGTATGCGCTTGCCCGACCATAGCAGATCTTTCCTAACGCGCGACAGTAGCGCGCGTTAGGTGGTATTGAACTGCAACTTTTCTTCGAGCCTAACCCCGCCTAGGCGGCCGCGGCCCCGGTCTTCGCATCCGTTTCAGAATCCTCGTCGGAGGAGCGTTTCCGCTCGTCAGCGGCTCGGGACGCGGTTTCGTCGGCCGCTTCGTCCGCGGCCTGCTGCAAAAGCTCGGCCGTGCGCTGCGCGCCGCGCTCGGCGGCGTCGAGCACCGCCGCCGACAGGACCAGGGTCGAGCCGACGACGACGAGGGCGAGACCGGCCGCGCCGCCGGAGACGAGGTAGGGCATCTGGCCGTCGACGTAGCCGAGCTCGGCCATGCCGAGCCACGCGAAGGTGAGGACGGCCCCGCCGGCCATCCAGAAGAGCAGGCCGAGGAAACGCAGACGGGTTGTGGGGGAACCGGACACAGTCACTCCATTGTGGTATATCGAGGGATTTTCGGTTTTCGCTACCGCGAGGTAACCAAATCTAGCAATTTCTTGGTACCTTGTGACAGATGCCATAGCCCGTTTTCTCCCGAAGGGTGTCTGTACATGGTGAACCATCCCCCCGTACGCCGTTACCTCCTCACCGCCTCCCTCGTAACACTCGCCGCGACCGGCTTCGCGGCCGTCCCCGCCCAGGCCGACCCCGGCGGCTGGATCGTCGCCGCCGACAGCCCCGACGCGATCTACGGCGAGTACCTCGTCGCCTTCGAGGACGGCGTCGACACCGCGACCGTGGACGAGTTCGGCGGCGACGTCGAGTCCGTCTTCGGCTCGGTCGACACCGTGCTCGCCCAGATGACCGAGCGCGAGGCCCAGCGGCTCGCGGCCGACCCGTCCGTGGCCTACGTCGAGCAGAACCAGACCGTCGAGATCCAGGCGACGCAGGACGACCCGCCCTCGTGGGGCCTGGACCGGATCGACCAGTCCGGCCTGCCGCTCTCGGGCTCGTACACCTATCCCAACGCCGGTGAAGGCGTCACCGCCTACATCATCGACACCGGGATCTGGGCGAGCACCGCGGACTTCTCCGGGCGCACCGGCACCGGCTACTCCGCGGTCCTCCCCGGCCTCCAGGGGCTCGACTGCAACGGCCACGGCACGCACGTCGCAGGCACCGTGGGCGGCACCACTTACGGTGTGGCCAAGGAGGTCACGATCGTTCCCGTGCAGGTCCTCAACTGCCTCGGCTCCGGCACCACCGCCGGGGTCATCCAGGGCGTGAACTGGGTGACCGAGAACGCCGTCAAGCCCGCAGTGGCGAACATGAGCCTCGGCGGCGGCGTCAGCGACGCCCTCGACGCGGCCATCAAGGCGTCGATCGACTCCGGCGTCACCTACGCGGTGGCGGCGGGCAACGAGACCGCCGACGCGTGCGGCGTCTCCCCGGCCCGCACCCCGGAGGCCATCACCGTCGCCGCCTCGACCGAGGCCGACGCCCGCGCCGACTTCTCCAACTACGGCTCCTGCGTCGATATCTTCGCGCCCGGCGAGAACATCACCTCCACGTACCTGCTCGGCCAGCCCAGCGCGCTGAGCGGCACGTCGATGGCCTCGCCGCACGTGGCCGGGGCCGCCGCGGTGTACCTCTCGGCCCACCCGGACGCGTCCCCCGCCGAAGTCGCGGACGCGCTCACGGGCGCGGCCGTATCGGGGGCGATCGGCGACGTCCAGGGCAGCCCGAACCTGCTCCTGCACGTCACCGATTAGCGAAGAAGCGTGAACGGGCCCGGCCGCATCGGCCGGGCCCGTTTCGCGTTTCGGCGCCCCGGAACCCGGACATCCTGTGCGGGCTCCCGGACCGGGCTGTGCCCCAGGATGGGCGGTGGGACGCTGTGCTCATTTACGGCTCGCAAGCTTCGCCGAGGCTGGCTCACTTACGGCTCGCAAGCTTCGCCGGGGCCCGCTCTCCGCTCGCAGCGAACACGGCGCCCAGCCGCGTCCGATCGTCGCCCCGACGGGCTAAGGTCTGGATTGGTAACCGCAACGCCGAGTGCATATCGCCGAGACAGAATGAAGGTGCAAGACATGGACCGTTCGATTCCATTCTCCTCGCAGCTGGAGAAGGACGTCGTCAGCGCGGTGGCCCGGCGCGGTGGCGGCGACGCCTCCTCGATCGGCCTCGACAGCATGGTCTTCGACCGGCTGCTCAAGGAGCACATCCTCTTCCTGGGCTCGGACGTCAACTCCGAGATCGCCAACCGCCTGTGCGCCCAGCTGCTCCTGCTCGAAGCCGAGGACGACCAGCGCGACATCAAGCTCTACATCAACTCGCCCGGCGGCTCGGTGTACGACGGCATGGCCATCTACGACACCATGCAGTACATCAAGAACGACGTCGCCACGGTCGGCATGGGCATGGCCGCCTCCATGGGCCAGCTGCTGCTGTGCGCCGGCACCGCGGGCAAGCGCTACGCGCTCCCGCACGCGCGCATCATGATGCACCAGCCCTCCGGCGGCATCGGCGGCACCGCCTCCGACGTCGCGATCCTCGCCGAGCAGATGCTCTACACCAAGCAGATGTTCCAGGAGCGCGTCGCCGAGCACACCGGCCGCACGATCGAGGAGATCGAGCGCGACTCCGACCGCGACCGCTGGTTCACCGCCGCCGAGGCGAAGGAATACGGCTTCATCGACCACGTCGTCAAGCGGGTGGCCGACGTCCCCGCCGAGGCCAACTAGTAAGGAATAGGGGAACCAGATGATGGACATCCACGCCCAGGCCGGCGGTTACGACCCGCGCGCCCGCTACATCGTCCCGTCGTTCACGGAGAAGACCTCGTACGGGATCAAGGAGATGAACCCGTACAACAAGATGTTCGAGGACCGGATCATCTTCCTCGGGTCCCCCGTCGACGACACCTCGGCGAACGACATCATGAGCCAGCTGATCGTCCTCGAGGGCAACGACCCCGACCGGGACATCATCATGTACATCAACTCGCCGGGCGGCTCGCTCACGGCGCTGATGGCCATCTACGACACGATGCAGTACGTGCGCCCGGACATCCAGACCGTGTGCATGGGCCAGGCCGCGTCGGCCGCCGCCATCCTGCTCGCGGCCGGGACCCCCGGCAAGCGCACCGCGCTGCCGAACTCCCGCGTGATCGTCCACCAGCCCGCCACCGAGGGCACCTTCGGCCAGGCCTCCGACATGGAGATCCAGGCGCGCGAGATCATGCGCATGCGCGACCAGCTGGAGAAGATCCTCGCCCGCCACACCGGTCAGCCCGTGGACAAGGTCCGCCGCGACATCGAGCGCGACAAGATCTTCACCGCCGAGGAGGCCGTCGCGTACGGCATCGTCGACAACGTCCTGACCTACCGCAAGAAGAACGCCCTGCCCGCCGAGGCCGCGGCGTAACCAGCACGAACGCGAGGGGCCGGGCGTCCTGCCCGCGGCACGCCCGGCCCTCCGCACACACCCCCGCAGACATCCGATGCGGCCTCACCTCCGATCGATCCGCCACCCGGTGTCGCCCTCCCGCGATACCGTGGCCCAGGTCCCGCAAGGGTGGCGCGGTGGCCGCAAATGCGAAATACTGGATCGGAGACACCGGTTCGTCCTGAATCAACGGAGCCGCACCGGTGCACGGGTTGACCTTTCAACGACGGAGCACGACAGCACGCTCGGCCTGAGCCCACGGGCCCGCCGAGGGAGGGAGTTACCGCGATGGCACCTCGCCTGGGTGACAGCGAGATCTTGAAGTGCTCGTTCTGCTCGAAGTCGCAGCGGCAGGTCCGCAAGCTCATCGCCGGGCCTGCCAACGTCTACATCTGCGACGAGTGCATCGACCTGTGCAACGAGATCATCGAAGAGGAGTTCGCCGAAGAGGCGGAGGTCGCCTGGGAGGACCTGCCCAAGCCCAAGGAGATCGTCGAGTTCCTCGACCAGTGGGTCATCGGGCAGGACGCGGCGAAACGCTCGCTCGCGGTCGCGGTCTACAACCACTACAAACGGGTGCAGCTCGACGAGCTCGGGTCGATCCGCGGCGGCGACCACGTGGAGCTCCAGAAGTCGAACATCCTCATGGTCGGGCCCACCGGCTCCGGTAAGACCCACCTGGCGCAGACCCTCGCGCGGATGCTCGACGTCCCGTTCGCGATCGCGGACGCCACGGCCCTCACCGAGGCCGGCTACGTCGGCGACGACGTGGAGAACATCCTCCTCAAGCTCATCCAGGCCGCCGACTTCGACGTCAAGCGAGCCGAGACCGGCATCATCTACATCGACGAGATCGACAAGGCCGGACGCAAGGCCGAGAACCCCTCGATCACCCGCGACGTCTCCGGCGAGGGCGTGCAGCAGGCGCTGCTGAAGATCCTGGAGGGCACGCACGCGAACGTGCCGCCCCAAGGCGGGCGCAAGCACCCGCACCAGGAGCACATCCAGATCGACACCACGAACATCCTCTTCATCTGCGGCGGCGCGTTCGCCGGGATCGAGGAGATCATCAAGTCCCGCGTCGGCAAGCGCACCGTGGGGTTCACCGCCCACCTGCATGAGCCCGAGGACGCGGACGACGCGATCGTCTCCCAGGTCATGCCCGACGACCTCTTGAAGTACGGGCTCATCCCCGAGATGGTCGGGCGCCTCCCCATCCTGACCACTGTGGACCACCTCGACAAGGCCGCGCTGCTGCGCATCCTCACCGAGCCGCGCAACGCCCTCGTCAAGCAGTACCAGCGCCTCCTCGAACTCGACGGCGTCGAGCTCGAGTTCGCCGAGGACGCACTGGAACCCATCGTCGAGTCGGCGATGCTGCGCGGCACCGGCGCGCGCGGCCTGCGGGCCATCATGGAAGAGGTCCTGCAGCCGGTCATGTTCGAGATCCCCTCGCGCGCCGACGAGGTGGCGAAAGTGGAGATCACCGCGGACGTGGTGCGCCGCAACGTGAACCCGACCCTGGTGCCCCGCACGAAGGCCACCCCGCGCAGGGCGATCCGCCCCAGGCGCGAGAAGTCGGCCTGAGCGGGCGCTTGAGGCCTAGGGGGTGTTTGGGAATCCCGGGCGGCCGCTATCCGGCCCGTTTGCCCGCTCGCTGCGTTGTCGGCCCTCCGAATACAACACCGGTATTCGGAGGGCCTTCCGCCTTGCGAGCGAACAAACGGACTCGGATACCGACTCGCCGGGGATTCCCAAACACCCCCTAGTCGTCCTTGTTGTCGTCGCGCAGGCGGCGGTCGATGTCGCGCAGGAAGTCGGGGTCGTCGTCGGGCGCGACCGGGCCCCGCGGGTGCCGCGGACCGGCGTTCCCGTGGTGCGGACCGGGTTGCGGGCGCGGCGGGCGGGCCCTCCCCACGGTGAACCAGAGGATGCCGCCGACGATCGGGACCAGCACAATGATGAGCACCCACCAGGCGCGCGTGAGCTTCCTGGGCGCGTGCTCACCGCCGAGGCAGTCCGCGACGGCTGCGATGACCAGCGCCAGGTGTGCGAGGACCAGGAAGACGAACGCGCGGATCATGGTTCCAATCATGCCTGTACGCCGCGCCGGGGACAACAACGCCTCGGGTGGTTACCCAGTAGTAACTTCGTAGGATATAGTTCAGGCCGAGACGCCTGAACGAAAACTAAGGCCAACAAGCGTCCTCTAGTACGACCTCGGAGGTTGTCGATGAACATCGTGGTTCTGGTCAAGCAGGTCCCGGACTCGGGACTCGCGAGACAGCTGGACGCCCAGCTGCGGGTCGACCGCAACGGCGCCAACAACGTCATGGGGGAGCTCGACGAGTACGCCGTCGAAGCCGCCCTCCAGCTCAAAGAGGCCCACGGCGGCGAGGTCACCGTCCTCACCCTCGGCCCCAGCCAGGCCACGGAGACCGTGCGCAAGGTCCTCGCGATGGGCGCCGACAAGGCCGTCCACATCGAGGACGACGCCGTCGGCGGCTCCGACGCCCTTACCACCTCCGCGATCCTCACCGCGGCCCTCGGCCGCATCGAATGGGACCTCGTGATCGCCGGCGCGGAGTCCACCGACTCCGGCATGGGCGTCATGCCCCAGCTCCTCGCCGCCCGCACCGGCAAGCCCGCCCTCACCGGCGCCCGCAAGATCGACACCGACGGCTCGACCATCACCGTCGAGCACCAGCGCGCCAACGGATACGACGTGCTCAGCGCGAACCTCCCGGCGATCGTGTCCGTCTGGGACACCATCAACACCCCGCGCTACCCGTCCCTCAAGGGCATCATGGCCGCCAAGCGCAAGCCCGTCGAGACCCTCACCCTCGCCGACCTCGGCGTAGGCGAAGCAGGGTCCGCCGCCGCGAGCAACGAAGTGGTCAGCGCCGCCGAGCGCCCCGCCCGCACCGCGGGCCAGATCGTCACCGACGAAGGCCAGGGCGGCGTCGCGCTCGCCGGATTCCTCGCCGCCGAGAAGTTCATCTAGGAGCCGATGATGACTGACATCCTTGTGTACGTACCGAACACGGGCAAGCACGCCGCCGAGGTCCTCACGCTCGCGCGCTCCCTCGGCGACGTCTCCGCGATCGCCTTCGACGACGCCTCGGCCGCGCTGGCGGGCGAGTACGGTGCGGCGAAGGTCTACCGCGTCGAGGGCGCCGGGCTCGGCGACTACTTCGTCGATCCGAAGGCCACCGTCCTCATCGACCTGGCGCGCTCGGCCGCGCCGGGCGTGTTCCTGCTGCCGAGCACCGACGAGGGCAAGGCCCTCGCCGCGCGCGTCGCGGTGGCGCTGGAGAACGGCCTGCTGACCGACGTGTCCGGCCTGGAGTCGGACGGGACCGCGACGCAGGACGCGTTCGCGGGCGCGACGATCGTGAAGTCCAAGGCCACCAAGGGGTTCACGCTCGCGACGGTGAAGGCCGGCTCGACCGAGCCCGCCCCGGCGCCGGGTGCGCCCACTGTGGAGGCCGTGGCGGCGGCGGTGTCCGAAGCCGACCAGCGCGTGCGGATCACCGAGCGGGTCGACGAGCCCGCGGGGGACCGGCCGGGCCTGGCCGAGGCCGGCGTGGTCGTCTCGGGCGGCCGCGGCGTGGGCTCGGCGGAGGACTTCGCGCTCATCGAGCGCATGGCCGACGCCCTGGGCGGCGCGGTCGGCGCTTCGCGCGCGGCGACGGACTCGGGGTACTACCCGCACAAGTTCCAGGTCGGCCAGACCGGCACGACCGTGTCGCCGCAGCTGTACGTCGCGGCGGGCATCTCGGGCGCGATCCAGCACCGCGCGGGCATGCAGACCTCGCGGGTCATCGTGGCGGTCAACAAGGACGCCGACGCGCCGATCTTCGGCATGGCCGACTTCGGCGTCGTGGGCGACCTGTTCCAGGTGCTCCCGCAGGCGCTCGAAGAGATCGAGAAGCGCAAGTAAGTACGACGTGAAGCGGCCCGGCCCGCCCCCGGAGGGGGAGGGCCGGGCCGCACGCCGTTGCGGGCGATTCGCTTGGGGGAGTTGGGCGGTTCGCGGCGGGTCTGCGCAAATCGGGCATTCGCAGGCGCCCCCGATTCCATGGTCGCATTCGGGTGCGACACGAGCTCCCGCTTGGGCGTGCGGCGTTGCGAGGACCCTTCATCTCGGCGTAACAACGGTGCGTTACGCTTCGGGACAGCCTCTCGTTATATAGAACCTACATACGATGTTGGAGGAATCCGCACATGGCCGCCCCAGCTGCCGCGATTGCCGCGCCAAGCGTTCTCGCTGATCTCCTGCCCGCTCGCACGAAGGCCGCCGCGTACGCGCGCGACGCCGTGCTCGTGCTCGGCGGTGCCGCCGCCGTCGGCGCTTCCGCGCAGATCGCGATCACCATCCCGCAGATCAGCCCGGTCCCGTTCGTGCTCACCACGTTCACCGTGCTCCTCCTCGGCGCCGCCTACGGGCCGCTCCGCGCCGGGATCACCCTCGCGCTCTACCTCGCCGCGGGCGCGGCGGGCGTCCCGTGGTTCACCGAGGGCACCTCCGGCTTCGCCATGCCGACCTTCGGCTACATCATCGGCTTCCTGGCCGCCTCCGTCGCTGTCGGCTTCCTCGCCAAGCGCGGCGGCGACCGCACGATCCTGAAGACCGTGGGGCTCATGGTCGTCGGCAACGTGCTCATGTACGCGTTCGGCGTCCCCTACCTCGCCTTCGCCCTCGACATGAGCGCGTCCGACGCGATCGCGGCGGGCATGACCCCGTTCCTCGCGGGCGACGCCGTCAAGCTCGTCGTCGCGGCGCTGCTCCTGCCCGGCACCTGGGCGCTCGTCAACAAGTTCCGCAACGAGCACTAAGCGGCGCAACGTTTCAGGGCCCCACCGGTTCTCCGGTGGGGCCCTTTCTTGTTACTCGATCTCCCAGCCGATGCCGAGCGCTCCGGGCCTCGGGACCGGCTCGGCCAGCGCCACGGTCCGGTTCGGGCCCAGTTGGAGGTCGCCGGTCTCGCGCTTCTCGCGCTGCAGGCTCGACTGCGCGAAGCGGTACACGCGCCTGGGGATCGCGTCCGGCGCGAACCGCACCTGGAGCGAGTACTGGTCCACCGGGTACCGGAAGGCGTTGCCGTGCCCGCTCGACCTGCCGCCGTTGCCCTGCACGACGATCTCGAACAGGTGCGTCGCGCCCTTCGGCAGCGGCGTGTCGAACACGATCTCCGCCAAGGCGACCGGAGCGTCCGGGTGGCGCAGGATGTTCGGCACCGAGCAGTCGCGGACGGGCTTGAACTCGATGTCGTCGATGTCGCAGCCCTCGTCGCCGCGGTACAGCAGGACGTAGCGGTCGACGTCGTCGCGTCGGGCGCGCACCAGCATCGACAGCTCGAACACGGACTCCTGCCATTCGGAGTCGACGTGGACGATGACCTGCTGGCTGAGGATGTCCAGGGTGTGCTCGCGGGAGGCCGGGACCTGGTCGCACAGTTCGCGGACGGCGTCGCCGCCGAGGACCGCGTCGGGGCGGGGGAGCTGGCCGCGGATCGAGCGCGGGCCGCGGGCCCGCTTGGGGCCCAAGAGGACCCGCAGGGACCCTGCGGGCAGTTCGAGGAGGTCTTCGAGGGCG
The DNA here is from genome assembly GCF_055586545.1 of Glycomyces sp. NPDC050141. Classification (NCBI taxonomy): domain Bacteria; kingdom Bacillati; phylum Actinomycetota; class Actinomycetes; order Glycomycetales; family Glycomycetaceae; genus Glycomyces; species Glycomyces sp. NPDC050141. Next base: position 10,598 of record NZ_JBVJHZ010000001.1, read on the forward strand.
GTGACGGCCGCGAGGGACTCGGCGCGCTCGGGCCGGGAGCGGCCGGACTGCCAGTAGCTGAGGCTCGTGGTCGAGACGGTGATGCCGCGCATCGCGAGGCGGTGGCGGATGCGGTCGAGACCGAGCCCGCTGGTCTGGATGGCCACGCGGAGGGCAGTGTGGAACGGCCCGGCGCGTAGCGCTTCGGCGAGCTCAGGCGTCATCGGCACACACACTTTCTCTCGACACGGGCATCGAAGCGTCGACGTACTTCGGCGCCCGGCCTCGGGGCGGCGCCCCCTTGCGACCGGAAAGGTAGGAGGATTCGTCAGATTCTATCTCGCGCGCACCACGACGTATTACGCCGACTAATGCGGAATATTTCGGTACCCAGATCCCACCCTTTGGAACGGTGCAGACCCCTCCCGTCCGGCACCGCCGCGGCCCGCCCGAGTGAGCCGGAAGACCCCGGCCACGGCGAAGGCTGCGAGCCGTAAATCAAAAGTAGTATGGACGGGCCATGGCCTATCTCGATCACGCCGCGACCACGCCGATGCTCCCCCAGGCGCTCGACGCCTACGTGCGCACCGCCCGGGCCCTCGGCAACGCCTCCTCCCTCCACGGTTCCGGGCGCACCGCCCGCCGCACGGTCGAGGAGGCCCGCGAGCGCATCGCCGAAGCCCTGGGCGCCAAACCCGGGGAGGTCATCTTCACCGGCTCGGGCACCGAGGCCGACAACCTCGCCGTCAAAGGCGTCCACTGGCACCGCCGCACCCCCGCACGCAACCGCGTGGTCACCACCGCGATCGAGCACCACGCCGTCGCCGACGCGGTCGCCTGGCTCGGCGACCACGAGAAAGCGGACGTCACCGAACTGCCGGTCGACAAGCTCGGCCGCGTCGACACCAGCGCCCTCGCCGAGCTCCTCGAGACGCGCGGCGCCGAGATCACCGTGCTCACCTGCATGTGGGCGAACAACGAGGTCGGCACCCTCCAGCCCATCAGCGAGATCGCCGCGCTCGCGGCCGCCCACGGCATCCCCGTGCACACCGACGCGATCCAGGCCGTCGGCCACGTCCCGGTCGACTTCGCCGCCTCCGGCGCGGCCGGGCTCGCCCTCTCCGGCCACAAGCTCGGCGGCCCCACCGGCACCGGCGCGCTCATCCTGCGCCGCGACGTGAAGGCCGTGCCGCTGCTCCACGGCGGCGGCCAGGAGCGCGAGATCCGCTCCGGCACCCTCGACGTGCCCGGCATCAGCGCGCTCGCCGAAGCGGTCGCGCACGCCGTGCGCACCCAGGAGACCGAGTCGCAGCGGCTCGCGCAGTTGCGCGACGACCTCGTGGCCCGCATCCGCCTGATCGTCCCCGAGGCGGTCTACAACGGCGACCCCGATTCGCGCCTGCCCGGGAACGCGCACTTCTCGTTCCCCGGCTGCGAAGGGGACGCCCTCCTCATGCTCCTCGACGCCGCCGGTGTCGAATGCGCCACAGGCTCGGCCTGCTCGGCCGGGATCGCGCAGCCCTCGCACGTGCTGCTCGCGATGGGCGCCGAAGCCGACGACGCCCGCTCCTCCCTGCGCTTCACGCTCGGCTGGTCCACCACGAAGACCGACATCGACGCGCTCGCCGCGGCCCTGCCCGAGGCCGTTCGCCGCGCGAAGACCGCCGGGCTCTCCTAACTACTCCCGAAAACGGGCCTAAGGTTGATGACGTGAAACTGCGAGTACTGGCCGCCATGAGCGGCGGAGTCGACTCGGCCGTCGCCGCCGCCCGCGCCGTCGAGGCCGGGCACGACGTCACCGGCGTCCACCTGGCGCTGTCGAAGAACCCCCAGACCTACCGGACCGGGGCCCGCGGCTGCTGCACCATCGAGGACTCCCGCGACGCCCGCCGCGCCGCCGACGTCCTCGGCATCCCCTTCTACGTGTGGGACATGGCCGAGCGCTTCCACGAGGACGTCGTCGAGGACTTCTACGCCGAGTACGCGGCCGGGCGCACCCCGAACCCGTGCCTGCGCTGCAACGAGAAGATCAAGTTCGCGGCCGTCCTCGACCGCGCGCTCGCGCTCGGCTTCGACGCCGTCGTCACCGGCCACTACGCCCGCAAAGGCGAGGACGGCCTCCTGCGCCGCGCCGTCGACCCCGGCAAGGACCAGTCGTACGTGCTCGCCGTGCTCACCCCGACCCAGCTCGCCGGGTCCGTGTTCCCGCTCGGCGACACCCCGAAGGACCAGGTCCGCGTCGAGGCCGAGACCCGCGGCCTCGCCGTCGCCCGCAAGCCCGACAGCCACGACATCTGCTTCATCGCCGACGGCGACACCTCCGGGTTCCTCAAGAACAAGCTGGGCCGCAAAGAAGGCGAGATCGTCGACGCCGCCTCCGGGGAAGTCCTCGGCAGCCACGACGGCTCCCACCAGTTCACCATCGGCCAGCGCCACGGCCTCGGCCTCAAACGCCCCGCCGCCGACGGCAAACCCCGCTACGTCCTGTCGATCACGCCCGTCGACAACCGCGTCGAAGTCGGCCCGCGTGAAGCGCTGCGCGTCGACCGCATCCGCACCGGCGCGCCCGTGTGGCTCGCCCCCGAGCGGACCGGCCCGTTCGAGGCCGAGGTGCAGCTCCGCGCCCACGGCGAGGTCTACCCCGCGACGGTGACCCCCGAGGACGGCGGCCTCACCGCACGACTCCACAAGCCCGCGTTCGGCGTCGCCGCCGGGCAGGCCCTCGTCGTCTACGACCCCTCGGCCGAAGGGGACGCCGTCCTCGCCTCCGGCACCATCGACGCCACAGAGTCCGTCGAGGCCGCGGGTGTCTGACGCGCTTCCCATGGGGGTCGCCACCGGCGTCGGCTCCCTGCCCGGGACGGACATCACCGAGGCCGTCAACATCGTCTTCGGCGAACTCCCCGAATGGCCGCACCTGCCCGAGCTGCCCGCCCGGGGCCTCGGCGCCGACATGATCGGCCGCGGCGCGGCCTTCCTCGTCAACCTGCCCGTCCAGTGGTGGGCGTTCCGCTGGGAACTCGCCGACCTGCCCGGCCGCGACGCCCGCCGCGCCCTCGACTTCCTCGAACGCGACCTTGACGCCCTCCACGAGGTCAACGCCCACGGTCCTGTCCGACTCACCGCCGTCGGCCCGTTCACGCTCGCCGCGAACCTGTGGCGGCGCACCGGCGGCGCGATGCTCGCCGACCCCGGCGCGGTCGCCGACCTCACCGAGTCCCTCACCGAAGGCCTCCGCACCTACATCGCCGCCGCTCAAGCGCGGATGCCGAAGGCCGCCTTGTCGATCCAGATTGACGAGCCGAGCCTCCCTGCGGCGCTGGCCGGCCGCGTGAACACCGAATCGGGGCTCGACTTCTACCGGCGCGTGCCCGTGGAGGTCGCGCGCGAGCGGCTGCGGGAGCTCATCGACGGGGTCGGCGTCCCGGCGGTCGTGCACTGCTGTGCGCCCGACGCCCCCGTGAAGCTCCTGGAAGAGGCCGGGGTGCAGGCGCTCTCGCTCGACCTGACGCTCCTGCACCTGGACGACGTGCCGAAGGTCGACGCCCTGGGGGAGTACCTGGACGGCGGCGGGCGGCTCATCGCCGGAGTGGTGCCCCCGCTCGGGCAGCCCCGGCCCGGGGTCGGCAAGGAAGCGGCCGAACGCGTCCGGGCCCTGTGGAACCGCCTCGGGTTCAGCAATGACCTGCTGCCGCAGCGGGTGAGCATCGCGACGGCGTGCGGCATGGCCGGGGCGAGCCCCGACTACGCGCGGTTCGCGATGGAGGCGAGCCGCGAAGCCGCCGACCGGCTCCGCGGCTGACCATCCTGTTAGGACTGCTCGGCGGCCTTCGCCTCGATCGCGTCCTGCGTCTGCTTGTTGAAGTCGGCGGTCGTGTTGAGGTGCGGGAACGGCACTTCGGGCACGGGGAGGCCGAGCGCGGCGCACAGCGGCTCCCAGCCCGCGCCGGTCTCGAACTCGATGAGTCGATCCGCGGGGACCGTCTCGCGCACCCGGTCGTGATAGCGGTGGTAGGCGGCCTCGACGGCTTCGGGGTCGCCGCGGTCGGCGCCTTCGAAGGTCTTGTCCCAGAGCCCGTCGATCATCTCGCCCCAGACCGGGCCGCCGAATTCCGGACCGGTCGAGTCGAAGGCTTTGAGGATGGTGTTGTTGGCGCTCTTCCACCAGGTCGCGAAGGAGTCGCGCTTGGAGAGGACGACGATCGCGTCCGGATAGCGTTCGGCCAGTTCGGCGTAGAACGCCGAGCCGGGCCAGTCGACGGCGGCCGCGTAGCCGTCGAACAGCGCCTCCCAGTCGGGGAGGTCGCCGCGGGTCGCCGCCAGGAAGGCCGGCGGGTCGGTGTCGAGCCGCCCGAAGACCTCCATCATGTGGTGGCAGGGGGCGCCGAGGAGGGTTTCGAGGGCGTTCTTGAGGGTCATGGTCCCTGTGCGCGGGAGTCCCGCGCCGATTACTTGCAACATTCACGTAACTTAAACGGCCGCAACGGAACCCACAAGGGCGATTGCCGCTCGCGTCTAGTCCCGGTGAATGGGATATCGATGGCGCGGCAGCTCAGTGGCCGCCGCGCCACCCGGAGTGACTTTGGACAATCCGTCAGGCAAACGTCGCGTACCGGCCCGCCATCTGCCCGGTCAGGTCCGCGGCGGCCGCCTCTGCCGTCGCGTCGCTCGAGACACCCGTGACCAGCGCGTACAGGACCAGGTTCTCGAAGGTCGTGTAGTACTGGAGCTGGCGTTCCGCACCGGACCCGGTTGACAGGACGTAGCCGCTCGTGCGCTCCTGCACGAGCCAGTCGGTCCCGGAGTACGCGGCGATCGCGTCCTGCACGTGTGTCGAGGCCAGGCCTGAAGAGCCCGTGTACTCGAGCTTCGCTTCGACCGCCACATCGCCGCTGAAGTACCCGCACGTGAGCCAGGCCGTCACCGGAGGCGCCTCGTCGAGGTACGCCTGCGTGGTGCCGCCCGGTTCGAGGCCCCGGTCGCCGAGCTCTGTGCCGAGCCACTCGCTCGTGGCGCCATGGTCGAGCGACTCGCAGGTCTCGACCTGGAAGTACCCGGCCTTCGGCACCTCGGCCTCGGTGGTCGGCGCGTACGTCTCCTGCGCATCCACTGTAGGCGGGTCGTCGCGGTCCTCCTCGAGGCCGTACGTGGAGCCGCTCCAGTCGCAGTAGCCTTCCACTTCCTTGTGCTCCTTCAGGAGCTCGGCGGCGCGCTGGTAGCCGAGGTTCCAGGCCATGAGGTCGCGCTCGTCGTCGTACCGGCCCGCGAGCATGCAGTCGAGCTCGTCGTCGGTGAGCGAGGCGAACTCGGGCACCGCGTCGTCCGACAGGTCCTCGAGGTAGGAGAGGTCGAGCACGTGCTCGTGCTCGATGTTGGAGCGGGCGATGAGCGCGTCAGGGTTCGCCGCCGCGAGACCCAGCAGCGCCAGCGCGCCCGAGGCGAGCACGGCGCGAGGCAGCCACGCGGCCTGGAGCTTCCAGCAGCACACCAGGACCAGTGCGAACAGGACCGCGAGCCAGATCTCGACGGTGAAGATCCAGATGCGCATCCGGGTGAGCCCGTACGTCTCTGCGTAGGTGTACATGCGGTACAGCGCCGAGGCGATGACCACCATGGACAGGACGCAGAGCGCGCCGAGCAGGATGCGGGCGGCCAGGCGGTCGGCCTTGGTGCGCTTGGGCGCGAGCCAGGCGGCGACGGCGAGGACCGCGAGGGCCAGGGCCGCGACGAAGCTCAGCTGCCAGAAGCCCTTGCGGGCGTACTCGGCGAACGTGAGCCCGGCGGTCTCCATGACGTACTCCTCGCCGCCGAGGAACACCCGCAGCTGCACCGCGATGAACGCGACGAACAGGAGGTTCAGCGCGCCCAGCGGGACCGAGAGCTCGAAGCGCGAGACCGTGCGGTGCTCGCCCTCAGGCCCCTCGGAGTCGTAGCGCGGCTTCGCGACTGCCGCGTACGTCCACACCAGCGCCAGCGGGAACAGGACCCCGGCGAGCATGAGCCGCAGGATGAACTCGCCGAAGTTCATCTCCGGCAGCAGCCGCACGACGAGGTCGGCGAACGTGCTGTCGGCGGCGGCGAACAGCCCGCCGAAGACCAGGAGCAGCGCGAGGGTGACGAGTACGACCCACAGGTTCCGCATGCTGGAGCTGCTGGCGCGCTCGCCCGTGCCGCGGCCGCGCTTGGCCCACCTGAACGACTCGGCGAGGCCTTCGAGCCAGCCGCCGAACATGGTGATCGCGGTGCCGCTGAACCGCCGCTGCGGTGCCAGCGCCAGCGGCGTGAGCACGAATGCGGCTGCGGTGCAGAGGAACACGACCCATCCGGCGTCGCGGAGCGCCGCGACCGACCACAGGGCCGCGACGAGTACCGCGCCCGGCAGGCGCGGTACGAGGTCTCTCGGGTCGCCCGCGGCGAGCGGGACCGCGACCATGGCGATGCCGGTGAGCGACAGGCCAATGCCGACGCCCGAGCTGTGGAACGCGGCCCAGCCGCCGAACAGGGCGATGGCGATGGCCAGGACCACGATCGCCGGTTTGGGAGTCTCGTTCGGCCGGTGCCAGCGCGGGTTCGGCGGCGCGACATAGCGCTGGCGGTTCATCTGGTCGTAGACGGCGGCCTGCCGCTGGTATTCGGTGGCGGTCAAGTAGCGCTGCTGCGGGGGCAGCGGCGGCGCGGGCGGCACCGCAGGGGCGGGCCGCTCGGCGACGGCAGCCTGGACCGGCTGCGGGGGAGTCGGATCGTCCTGCACGGGAACCGGTTCGGATTCGGCATGGTTCTCGGCGTCAGGGCGGGAGTCGCCCATCGGGGTCTCGGGCCGGGGCCCGGCCGCGTCCTGAGGAGGTTCGGTCTGGGGAGGTTCGCTCGCGGTGCCGCCGGGAGTCGTTTCGGCGTTCTCGGGCCGCGGAGCTGGGGAGTCAGCGGGTTCGCTCATTGAAGAGCCCCTTCTTATCGGAGGGAGTGCCGACAATAGCGGTCGTCGTCAACCATGGGAAGCGTCCATTGCAGAGCGTTAGTGGTCGACGCCGGATAAACCGGGTCAATTTCCCGCAATTCCCTGGGTCTTGTGAGAACTCCCACCGGCCGCAACCTTGTGGTTGACTGCAATCGTGATGGCGCAAAGCGGACACGACGACCACGACCACGGGGCCGGGGTCCACGACGGCGGCGGGCCGGGCTCGATCGGCAACCGCCTCAACTGGCTCCGCGCGGGCGTGCTCGGCGCGAACGACGGCATCGTCTCGGTCGCGGGCATCGTCATCGGTGTCGCGGGCGCGACGGCCGACCGGTCCGCGATCCTCCTCTCCGGCGTCGCCGGACTGGTCGCGGGCGCGTTCTCGATGGCCGGCGGCGAGTACACCTCGGTCTCGACCCAGCGCGACACCGAAGCGAGCCTCGTCGAGGCCGAGCAGCGCGAACTCGACGCGAACCCCGACGAAGCCGAAGACGAGCTCGCCGCGAGCCTGCGGGACCGCGGCCTGTCGGCGGACACCGCGAGGGACGCGGCCCGCGAACTGTCCCGCCGCAATCCGCTGCGCGCCCACGCGGTCGTCGAGTACGGCCTCGACCCCGAAGCGCTCACCAACCCGTGGCACGCCGCGCTCTCCTCGTTCCTGGCGTTCACGTGCGGCGCGCTGCTGCCGCTGCTCGCGATCACCCTGCTGCCCGACGGCATCCGCGTGATCGGCTGCGCGGTCGCGGTCATCGCGGCGCTGGCGCTCACCGGGTTCACCGCGGCGAGGCTCGGCGGCGCGCCGATCGGGAGGGCGATGCTGCGCATCATGGCCGTCGGCGCGCTCACCATGGCCGCGACCTACGCGATCGGCTCCGCGTTCGGCGTCGCCACAGGTTGAGGCGGCCTAAAGCCAGTTGTGCCGCTTGAAGACGACGTACAAGAGCCCCGCTGAGAGCAGCATGAGCCCCATCGCCATCGGGTAGCCGAGCACCCACGACAGCTCCGGCATGTGCGTGAAGTTCATGCCGTAGATCCCGGCCACCAGGCCCGGCGTGAACAGGATCGCCGCCCATGACGAGATCTTCTTGACCTGGTCGCCCTGTTCGATGCTCGCGTGGGAGAGCTGCCGCATCTCCTCGTTCTGCGCCTGCGTCACCAGCGTCGAGTGCACGGTGAGCGCGTTCTCTAGCAGGGCCCGGAACGTGTCGGCGCGTTCGACGATGCGCAGCACGTGGTCGAGCACGTCCCGCATGTCGCGGCGCAGCTCCAAGTCGACCTGGTACTTGTCGTACCCGGACTCCAGGGACTTGAAGACCCGCACGAGCGGGTGGGTGGCCCGCTGGAACGCCATGGCCTCGCGGGCGAGCTCGTAGATGCGGCGGGCGACGTCGGGGTTGTCCGAGAACAGCTCGTCCTCGATCTCGTCGATGTCGTCCTCCATGCCGTCGACGACCGGGCCGTACCCGTCCACGACCTCGTCGAGCACCGCGTACAGGACCGCCTGCGGGCCGAGCGCCAGCAGCTCCGGGTCCCCTTCGAGCCGCCGCCGCACCACCGAGAGGTCCGGGGATTCGGCGTGGCGGATGGTGATCGCGAAGTTCGGGCCGATGAACAGGTGCACCTCCCCGAACTCCACCTGCTCGGTCGCCTCCAGGTACCGGGCCGGGCGCAGGACGGCGAAGAGCGTGTCGCCGAAGCGCTGGAGCTTGGGGCGCTGGTGGCCGGTCCGGGCGGCCTCGATCGCGAGGTGGTGGAGCTCGAACTCCTCGGCGACGGCGGCCAGCTCGGCCCCGGTGGGCCGGTAGAGCCCGATCCAGGCGAAGCCGCCGTGCTCGTGGAGGTCCTCGAAGGTCTGGTCGAGGGTCACGTGGTGCGACTCCCGGACGCCTTTGCGGTAGATGGCGCTGTCGACGATCGGCATGGGGCCAGTCTAGGTGCGGGCCGCTTCCCGCCGCGAACCGCGCGAGCGCGGCTCGCTTTCGAATCCGCTCAAGGAGCGAGGTGCTCCACGGGCATCGTCAGGTACCGGTCGATGGTCGGCCCGATCGTCGCCGCCAGGTCGGCGGCGCTCAGGGACGCGACCGGTTCGAGTTTCAGGATGTACCGGGCCACGACCAGCCCGAAGATCTGGCTGGCGACGAAGCTCGCCCGCACCGGGATGCGGTCGACCTGGTCGCCCAGGGTCTGCTCGATGGTCTTCACGATCCGGTGCTCGAACAGCTGCTTGAGCACGAACGACATGCCCGGTTTGGAGAGGCTGGTGCGGACCACCGCGAGCAGCTTCTCCTGGTGCGGGCCGTCCCAGATCGCGACGAACGCGTGCATGAGCCGCCCGCCCGCGCCGTCGAGCTCGCCGCTCTTGAGGACCGCGGCGACCTCCGGGGCCGGGTCGAACGGGATCTCGACGGCCGCCATGAACAGGTCGTCCTTCGACCCGAAGTAGTGGTGGATCAGCGAAGGGTCGACCCCGGCCTCGGAGGCGATGCGCCGCATCGAGACCGACTCGAACCCCTCTTCGGCGAACAGCCGCCGGGCGGCGGCCAGGATCTCGGCTTTCGTGTCGGGATTGCCTGTCCGCCGTCCGGCGCGCTTCATAGCCACGGATGCACCCTAGTTCGTGCGCCGCCGCAGCGTCGCGGCTCCGAGCGCCGTTGCGACGAGCACCGCAGCGGCCACGATCGAGAGGTCGCCCCACATGTCGGCCGTGACACTGGTGTTGACCTGCACTTCGGTGAGCGCCTTGACCGCGTACGTGACCGGCAGCGCGTCCGAGACCCCTTGCAGCCACCCGGCCATCTGCTCGCGCGGCCAGATCAGGCCGCACAGGAGCAGCTGCGGGACGACGAACACGGGCATGAACTGGATCGCCTGGAACTCGGTGGTCGCGAACGCGGACACGAAGAGCCCCAGCGCCATCCCGAACAGCGCGGCGACGATCGCGATGAGGAACACCGCCCACACCGGACCGGCCGTGTCGAGCCCGAGGAACGCGAACGCCACTGTCGCGGCGATCGCGGTCTGTGCCGCCGCGGCCGCGCCGAACGCGATCGCGTACCCGCACACGAGGTCGAGTTTCCCTGTGGGCGTGGTCATCAGCCGTTCCAGGGTCCCGCCGGTGCGCTCGCGCAGCAGCGTGATCGAGGTGATCATGAACATCATCATGAACGGGAAGAACGCCAGCAGGATCAGCCCGACGGTGTCGAAGACCTGCGGGGCGGCGTCCATGATGGCGCTGATGAGCGCGATCATCAGGCTCGGCACGGCGAGGATGAGCCCCACGGTGCGGTGGTCGTTGAGCAGCTGGCGCAGGATGCGCCCGGCGGTGATGAAGGTGATGCGCAGCGACATGTCAGTTCGCCTTCTCGAGTTCGCGGATGAGGTGGAGGAACGCCGCTTCGAGGTTCGCGGTCCCGGTGGCGGCCCGCAGGTCGGCCGGGGTGTCGTCGGCGATGAAGGTGCCGTCGCGCAGCAGCAGGAGCCGGTCGCAGCGGTCGGCCTCGTCCATGACGTGGCTGGAGACGAGCAGGGTCGCGCCCTGCTTGGCGAGCTCGCGGAACTGGTCCCACAGTTCTTCGCGGATGACCGGGTCGAGACCGACGGTCGGTTCGTCGAGGACGAGCACCTCGGGTTCGATGACGAGCGCGCACGCGAGCGACGTGCGGGTCTTCTGGCCGCCGGAGAGGTTCGCGGCGAGCTTGTGCGCGTGGTCGCCCATGCCGACGCGCTCGATCGCGGTCATGGCCTCGGAGCGGCTGCGGCCGTAGAGGGCCGCGAAGTAGGCGACGTTGGCCTTCACCGACAGGTCGCGGTAGATCGAGGCGTCTTGGGTCACGTACGCGACGCGGCTGCGCAGCGGCTTCGACCCGGCCGGGTGGCCGAGCACGCTCACGCTGCCGGACTTGACTTTCTGCGTGCCGACGACGGCGCGGATGAACGTGGTCTTGCCTGATCCCGAGGGGCCGAGCAGGCCGGTGACGGACCCGGCGGTGATGCGGGTCGAGACGCTTCTGAGGACGGTCTGCCCGCCCCGGTCGACGACGAGGTCGTCGACCGCGATGGCGGCTGCGGGGGTGGTGGGTGGCATGGGAGCCTCCAGTAATTCATCGACTGATGAAATCACCGTAGCACGGGAATTCATCGAGTAGTGAATTACCTTGGGTGTCCCGTGTCAAACCTGGTTCGGGCAGCAAAAAAGCGATCCGGCCACGCTCTGCCAAATTACGGCTCGCAAGCGTCGCCGAGACTGGGACGTTGCACGCGGCCGGACCGCCACTCGGGAGGTGAAGCCTGTTAGAGGACGCCCTTGCTCCAAGGCCCCCAGATCGCGACCGTCCGGCCCGGCTCCAGCGCCGGGTCGCCCAGCGTGCCCCGCGTCGCGCCCTGCATGTTCGCGAACAGCACCTTGCCGTCAGGCGAGAACGTCGCGCCGCACCACTCGGTCTTCCCCTCGTGGAACACCAGCGGGAAGATCTCCCCGTCCCGCGTCAGGCCGCGCATCGCGGGCAGGTCCCGGCTCGTGTCCTCGCACAGGATCAGGTTCCCGCCCGGCGACACCGTGATGTTGTCCGGATAGGACAGCAGCTCCGCGTCAGGGGACTCGAACACCAGCTTGATCGTGCCGCCCTTGTGCCCGCGCGGCCGGTACTCCCACAGCTGGCCCTCGCCCTCGTCACCGCCCGAAGTGGACGCGATGTAGACCGCGCCGTCGCCGTAGAAGCAGCCCTCGAGCCGCCCGAACACCGCCGCGCCCCGCGCCCATCCCTGGTTGAACACCGCGAGCGGGTCCTCCTCGGCGTCGGACGGGTCCGGGTCGTCGATGTCGACCCACTCCACGTACCGGGTCTTCCCGGCGCGCTGGCCGGTGCGGGTGTCGAAGTTCCACTCGTCGGCGATCTTGAGCATCTGCAGCTGCCCGCCCTCGGCGAGGTCGCCGGGGACGTTCGGCAGGAACCGGTAGAACCCGGCCGTGTTCTGGTCCTCGGTCTCGTAGACCACGCCCGAGCGCGGGTCCACCGCGACCGCCTCGTGCACGAACCGGCCCATCTCCTTGAGCGGCACCGGCACCGTCTCGCCGTTCTCGGCCGAGGGCACCTCGAACACGTACCCGTGCTCGGCCGCCCAGCCCGCGCCCTTCCCGGCCGTGGTCTCCTCGCACGAGAGCCACGAGCCCCACGGGGTCGGCCCGCCCGCGCAGTTCACGATCGTCCCCGACAGGGACTGCCAGGCCTCGCCGAAGTGCGGCTCGCCGCCCTCCCATCGCACGGTCATCGTCGTGGTCCCGCCGCCCGCGAGCTCGTCGTAGCGGTACTCGGGGCTCCCGGCCGGGACGCCCGCGCCGGGCTCGTTGCGCTCCTCGTGGTTGCGCACGAGCCGCCACTGGCCGCGCCGCCCGGTCGGGAAGCAGGCCATGCCGTCGTGCGCGAGCGGCGTGCGGTTGCCGTCCGCCATCGGGGACGCGGCGACCGCGAACACCTTGAAGTCGAATCCCTCAGGGAGCCAGAGGGTCTGCGAGAAGCCGGTCTCGGGATCGGTGCGCGTCAGCTCCCGCAGCTCGCCGTAGCCGCCGTTGTCGGGGCATTCGCGGTCCTTCTCGCCGTCCTTCGCGTGGGCCGCGCGGATCGACAGGCCCTCCATCGCGGCGACCGCGAAGAGGCTCGCGCCCGCAGCGGTCGCGCCGCGGCGGAGGAAGCTGCGGCGGTTCGAGCCGCCGATCGACGTGATCGCCATTCCGGACTCCTTTGAGCGGGGCGTAAAAGGGGCTGTACGGGCCGTACGCGGCCGATCCTTCCGGTCCCCGGGGTTGGCGAGGCAAGCACGACGTGAACGCGAGGTGACCGGTTGCATAAGGCTTCGGCCTCCCCGGAACGTCGTACCCAGCTGACACAATGGGGCCGTGAGCACGACTGACGCAGAACTGGACGGCACCGGCCGGACCGCAGGCCCCGACTTCGAGCGCGCCCGCGAGCGCCACGAGACCCTGGCCGCGGAGATCACCGAGCACCGCAAGCGGTACTACCTCGCCGAGCCCGTGATCTCCGACAGCCAGTTCGACGAGCTCTTCCACGAGCTCATCGACATCGAGACGGCCTACCCGGAGCTGCAGAGCAACGACTCGCCCACCCAGCAGGTCGGCACCTTCTCCGAGGCGTTCACCCCCGTCACCCACCTGGAGAAGCTGCTCAGCCTCCAGGACGTGTTCAGCCTCGACGAGGTCCAGACCTGGGCCGACCGGATCACCGCCGAAGTCCCCGACGAGCCCTATCTCTGCGAGGTCAAGATCGACGGCCTCGCCGTCGACCTGGTGTACGAGAACGGCCGCCTCACCCGCGCCGCCACCCGCGGCGACGGCGTCACCGGCGAAGACGTCACCGCGAACGTCGCCACGATCGACGCCGTCCCGCAGCGCCTCACCGCCGCCGACGGCTACGACGTGCCCGAACTCCTCGAAGTGCGCGGCGAAGTCTACTTCCCGAGCGCGGACTTCGTGCGCCTCAACGAGTCCCAGGTCGCCGCCGGGAAGGCCCCGTTCGCGAACCCGCGCAACGCCGCCGCCGGGTCCCTGCGCCAGAAGGACGCCGCGAAGACCGCCGAACGCCCCTTGAGCTTCATCGCCCACGGCCTCGGCGCCCTGCGCGGCTTCGAACCCGACTCGCAGTCCCACTCGTACGCGGCGCTCGACGCCTGGGGCCTGCCCACGAGCCCCTACTGGCGCGTCGTCCCCACCCTCAAGGACGCGTTCGCGTACATCGCCGAGTTCGGCGAGCAGCGCCACGAGCTCGTCCACGAGATCGACGGCGTCGTCATCAAGATCGACCAGATCGCCGTGCAGCGCCGCCTCGGCGCGACCTCCCGCACCCCCCGCTGGGCCGTCGCCTACAAGTTCCCGCCAGAGGAGGTCAACACCAAGCTCCTCGACATCAAGGTCTCCATCGGCCGCACCGGCCGCGCCACCCCCTACGCCGTGCTCGCGCCCGTGCGCGTCGCCGGCTCCGAAGTCGAGTTCGCGACCCTTCACAACGCCGACCAGGTCAAGGCCAAGGGCGTGCGCATCGGCGACACCGTCGTCGTGCGCAAAGCGGGCGACGTCATCCCCGAGGTCGTCGCGCCCGTCGAGGCCGCCCGCACCGGCGCCGAGACCGAGTTCGTGATGCCCGAGCGCTGCCCCGAATGCGACTCCGTCCTAGCCCCCGCGTCCGAAGGCGACGTCGACCTGCGCTGCCCCAACGCCCGCTCCTGCCCCGGCCAGCTGCGCGAACGCCTCGCCTACCTCTCCGGCCGCTCCTGCTTCGACGTCGACCGCATGGGCTACATCGCGTGCGCCGCGCTCGTCGAACCGCTCGGCGCCGACCCCGTCCTCGCCGACGAAGGCGGCGTCTTCGACCTGAAGATGGACGACCTCCTCCCCATCCGCGTCGTCGTCCGCGACCCCGACACCGGCATGCCCAAGCAGGACGCGAAGACCGGCGAGGACAAGGTCGTCGCCTACTTCGCCAACCAGAACGGCGAGCCGAAGAAGACCGCCGTCCAGATGCTCGAGAACCTCGAGACCGCCAAGCGCCAGCCCCTGTGGCGGGTCGTCAACGCCCTCTCGATCCGCCACGTCGGACCCGTCTCCGCCCAGGCCCTCGCCGAGCACTTCGGCGACCTCGACCTGATAGCGAACGCCGACGAGGCCGAGATGGCCGCCGTGGACGGCGTCGGCCCGACCATCGCCGCCGCCATCAAGGACTGGTTCGCCGTCGACTGGCACCGCGCGATCGTCGAGCGCTGGCGCGAGGCGGGCGTGCGGATGCAGGACGACGCGCCCGACCCGTCCGAGGCGCTGCCGCAGACCCTGGAGGGCCTTACGGTGGTCATCACCGGCGGCATCCCCGACTACACGCGCGAGGGCGCCGCAGCGGCCGTGAAGGCCCGCGGCGGCAAGGTCTCCGGATCGGTGTCCAAGAAGACCGGTGCGGTCGTGGCGGGGGACAAGCCCGGATCCAAATACGACAAGGCCGTCGCGCTCGGCGTCCCGGTCGTCACCGGAGAGGCTTTCGCGTCGCTGCTCGAAGACGGATTGTCGCTACCGGAAACATCTGATGCCGAGACTGAACCAGAATGATCACAAGTTAGTAACGATCCGTATTCCTTCACGGGGGGAGACTCGTTAGTTCAAGGCAGAGTCATCTCGTGGATGCTTGCCCCTTGTCGTACCAACGGCTCGTCGCCCATCGCCCGAAAGGGCCGCCGAGCCTGGAACCGGCCTCGGGAGACGCTGCGGTGAACACCGGATAACGGTTTCTGTAATTGGCATGTCGCGCCTGGTCACAAGTGTGCCGCATGTGCTCCCGGCGTTGTCTGGGAGACGAATTCGCGATATGACAGAGGAGTCGGCCGCGACCGGCACCGGGGGATTCTGGCGCGTTCCCCGGAGACGGCGCGGCAGTGGGAGGAGCGAAATGGCCACGACGCTCATGCGCAACACTGCGCCTAGAGAGCATCCGGGCCGGTACTACGGCTTCATGGCCGCGGTCGCCATCGCGGCGGTCGTCGGTGCCGTCGCCGTGACCGTTGCGAGCAGCGCGCCCGAGGGCGGCTGGTTCGGCGTGCCCTTCGCGTTCTGGCTCACCGCGGGCCTCGCGATGATTGCCGAGCTGCGCCCGACCCGCTGGGGCGGGCTGTGGATGTCGCCGATGGCCTCCATCTACCTCGTGTACGTCCTCGCCACCATGATCACCTGGGGCTTCCTGCCCGCCCTGGTCGTCCAGACCGCGGCCATCGGGATGCTCATGGTGCAGCTCAAGGCCGCCGCATGGCGCTCGGTCTTCAACATCTCCCAGCAGGCCATCGCGCTCGTCCTCGCCTGGTACGTGTGGGACGCGGTCGCCCACGGCGCGGTCTGGAACGGCGACGCGACCCAGCTCCTCGCGGTCTTCGCGGCCGGATCGGTCTGGACCCTCACCAGCTTCGCGCTCGTCGCCGGGCGCCACAGCCTGCGCACTAGCGACAGCTGGCTCGAAGGCTTCTGGCAGTGGTTCCGCAGCGAATGGGCCCTGCGCGCCACCCAGATCGCCATCGCGCCCATCGTGGCCAGCGCCGCGATCTCCTCGTGGTGGCTCGTCGCCGCCTCCGCGATCCCCATCTTCGCCGTCTACCGCATCCTCCAGACCGCCGCCGACCGCGAACGCCAGGCCGACCACGACCCGCTCACGGGCCTGCTCAACCGCAAGGGCTTCCAGCAGGCCGTCGACGGCAAGCTCACCGACGCGGCCGAGACCGGCACCGCCGTGGCCGTCCTCATCCTCGACCTCGACCGCTTCGCCGACGTCAACTCCGCGCTCGGCCACGAGGTCGGCGACCAGCTCCTCATCGAGCTCGCGCACCGCTTCGAGGCCGACAAGCCCAAAGGCAAGGCCATCGCGCGCCTCGGCGGCGACGAGTTCGCGTTCATGTGGTCCGAACTGGACGGCATGACCGACCCGATGGAGTGCGCCCGCGAGATCCGGGCCCGCCTCGACGCCCCGATCGTCCTGGCCGACGCCAGCGTCGAAGTGGACGGCTCGGTCGGCGTCGCGGTCTACCCCGACGACGGCTCGGACTTCCAGACCCTGTTCCGCCACGCGGACATCGCGATGTACGAGTCGAAGCAGCGCGCCTCCTCGTTCGCCCGCTACGCCCCCGAGTTCGACCACAACTCGCCCGAGCGGCTGCTGCTCCTCGGCGACGTGCGCCGCACCCTCGACCACCCCGACACGCCCGGCGTGAACCTCTACTACCAGCCGCAGGTGCGCCTCTCCGACGGCGAGGTCATCGGCGCCGAGGCCCTGCTGCGCTACCACCACCCCGAGCGCGGGATCGTCAACCCGGCCGAGATCATCGAGACCGCCGAGCACTCCTCGGTGATGCGCATGCTCACCGAGCGGGTCGTCGACATCGCCCTGCGCCAGCTCCGGTCCTGGAACGAATCGGGCTACGACCTGCGCATGGCCGTGAACGTCTCGGTGCGCGACCTCCAGTCGCCCGAGTTCACCGACTTCCTCACCGAGCGCATCGACGCCTACGGGGTCGACGCCCGCAAGCTCCAGCTGGAGATCACCGAGTCGGCGCTCATGGCCGACCCGCGCCGCGTCGTCGTCAACGTGCAGCGCCTCTCCGACCTCGGCGTGGGCATCAGCCTCGACGACTTCGGCACCGGGTTCTCCTCGATGCAGCACCTGCGGCGGCTGCCCGTCACCGAGATCAAGATCGACAAGTCCTTCGTAACCACCCTGATCGACGACCCGGACAACGCCGCGATCGTCTCCACCACGATCGACCTGGGCCGGGCCCTGGACGTCGAGGTCGTCGCCGAGGGCGTCGAGGACGAGAAGGTCCGCAAGCAGCTCGAAGGCTGGGGCTGCCACGCCGGGCAGGGCTGGCACTTCGCCAAGCCGATGGCCGCCGACGCGTTCGAGCGCTGGCTGGCCGACCACCAGCGGGACAAATAGCGAAACCGTCTCAGGCGATGTCGGTGGTCTGTGCGACGCTAGGCGCATGAACGTTCCGATCTCCGACGCTGAGCCTTCGAACGACCTGCTCGCCGAGTTCGAGCCGCACCGGCGCGAGCTCTGCGCGTACGCCTACCGCATGCTCGGCTCCTCGTTCGAGGCCGAGGACGCCGTGCAGGAGGCCTTCACGCGGGCGTGGAAGTCCCACGGCTCCTTCGAAGGCCGCTCCTCGCTGCGCTCGTGGCTGTACAAGATCACCACGAACGTCTGCCTCGACATGCTGAAGGGCCCGCAGCGCAGGGCCCGCCCGATGGACCTCGCCCCCGCCTCCGACGCCGGCTCGCCCCTGCCCGCGCCCGAGCCGGACTACATGTGGGTCGAGCCGATCCCCGACTCGATGGCGTTCGGCGCCGACCCGGCGGCCGCCGCCGAAGCCAAGGACACGCTGCGGCTCGCGTTCGTCGCCGCCGTCCAGCACCTGCCTGCGAAGCAGCGAGCGGTGATGCTCATGCGCGAGGTCCTGCGCTTCTCGGCCGCCGAGACCGCCGAGGCCCTGCAGCTGAGCCCCGCGAGCGTCAACTCGGCGCTGCAGCGCGCCAAGGCCACGATGGAGCAGGCCCACCTGAAGCCGAACGAGGCCTACACGATCGACGACGCGGACCTCCGCAAGCTCGTCGACGGCTACGTGAGCGCCTTCGAGGCCTACGACATGGACGCGCTCACGGCGCTGTGCACGCAGGACGTGGCGCTCTCGATGCCGCCGTTCCCGCTGTGGGTCCAGGGCCACGCGAGCGTC
This sequence comes from Glycomyces sp. NPDC050141, assembly GCF_055586545.1. Lineage (NCBI taxonomy): Bacteria > Bacillati > Actinomycetota > Actinomycetes > Glycomycetales > Glycomycetaceae > Glycomyces > Glycomyces sp. NPDC050141. Next base: position 28,797 of record NZ_JBVJHZ010000001.1, read on the forward strand.
GCCGAGTTCATGCTCACCACCGGCAAGGGCTGCGAGAACTCCAAGCTCGTCCCGGTCAGCGCCAACGGCCTCCCGGCCTTCGGCCACTACAAGCCGAGCGGCACGCCCGGCCTGTGGGAGCCCTGGTCGATCACGGTCCTCGAGCTCGACCACGGCCAGATCTCGGGCCTCAACTACTTCCTGGACACCCCGAAGCTCTTCCCGCTCTTCGGCCTCCCGCTCGAATACCGCGAATAGCCGAGCAGCCGCCCTGCGCTCTTGCAAAAGGCGCTCTTGTAAAAGACACAGACGCGGGGCGGCTGTCGTACCTTCGGCCTACGGTGTCGTTATGCCTGTTCACTTCAAGATCGTCGTCGACTGCGCCGACCCGCACCGTGTGGCCGCCTTCTGGGCCGAGGCGATGGACTACCACCTCGAGGATCACTCCGGGTTCATCGCGGGCCTCCTCGCCCAGGGCGTCATCTCCGAAGACCTCCTCACCGAGGTCGACGGCCACCACGCCTGGAAGACCCTCGCCGCGATCCGCAACCCCGAGGACCCCTTCGACGAGGCCTCCGACGCGGGTAAAGGCATGCGCATCCTCTTCCAGCAGGTCCCCGAGCCCAAGACCGTGAAGAACCGGGTCCATCTCGACCTCCACGTCGGCCTCGACAACATCGACTCGGAGACCGAACGCCTCGAAGCCCTCGGCGCCACCCGCCACTCCGAGCGCTGCTCCGAAGGCCCCGCCCAGTGGATCGTCATGCAGGACCCCGAAGGCAACGAGTTCTGCGTCCACTCCTAACGGCCGCAACCTGACATGATGGGGGAGCCCCCTGCCCGCACCCCCGAACGGAGCCCGACATGGAGGAGCTTCCCGATGAAACCCCGTCCCCGGAGCCCACGAGCGGAGGCCTCGACTTGGGAGCCGTAAAACCCTGGCACCTGATGGCGTTCTGCCTGCTCGTGGTGATCGCCGCGATCATCGTGACCGTCGTGCTCGTCTCCAACTCCTCGAAGAAGAAGCTCCAGCAGCCCCCGTACCCGCCCCAGGGCTACCCGACCCCAGGCAGCCAGCCCCCGGGCTACCCGCCGCCCGGCTACCCGCCCCAGCAGCCGCCCCCCGGAACCCAACCCCCACCTGGCTACCCGCCCACCAGCCCGCCACCCAGCTAGCCAAACGGCAAGGGCCGCTTCGCAATAGCGAAGCGGCCCTTCTGGTTTCCCGGTTACTGCTGGGGATAAGGCATGTAGAACGGCTCCCACTGGTGGCCGTCGAGGTCGAGGAAGGTGCGGCCGTACATGCCGACTTCGGCCTCCTGGGCGCGGCGGTCCTGCTTGGCGGTCTCCTCGGTGCCGCCGGCCTTGAGGGCGGCGTCGGTGAGCTCGTCGACCGCGCCGCGGTCGGGCAGGGCCAGCGCGTAGGCGGCGGCCGAGAACGCGGCGGTGTCGGCGATCGGGCGTTCGGCGAACGTCGTGTAGAACTCCTTGGTCAGCAGCATCAGGCAGATGTTGTCGTCGACGACGACGCACGCGGCGTTCTCGTCGGTGAAGTCCGGGTTGATCGCCCAGCCGAGCGCCTCGTAGAACGCCTTCGACGCGTCGAGGTCGTTCACGGGCAGGTTCAGGAAGATCATCTTGTTCGCCATGGCGCTGTCCTCTCGGTGTTCCGTTTGCCTTCACCAGTAGAGACGAGACCGCCTCGCGGGATTCATCGTTCGGGTGAAAGAAACCGCCGCGACCGTTCGCGGGCCGTTCGCCGACCGCTCGTCGGGGCTCTCACCGCAGGATGCGCGTGGTCTGGCGACACGCGTCACAGCAATGCTTTCTTCTGCCTCCGCGGGCTCATAGGTTCCTTGTAAACAAGGCCCGGTGTCGACACGCGCCAGATACAACGTCGACACGTCAAAGCCCTTCAAGGAGGAAGGCTCGATGACCACGACCCCCGAGGGCGACGGCCCACCCCCCGAGATCACCGACGCCGAGATAGCGGCGATGCACGACGACCCCCGGTTCGTCGCGCTGAAGCGGACGCTGTTCCGCTTCACCGTGCCCGTCCTGCTCGCGTCCCTGGCCTGGTACCTCGTGTACGTGCTCCTGTCGGCCTATGCGCGCGACTTCATGGGCATCGTCCTGTTCGGCAACATCAACCTGGGCCTCGTCCTGGGCCTGTCGCAGTTCGTGGTGACCTTCTGGATCACCTGGGGCTACAACCGGTTCACCGCGCGCCACTTCGACCAGCAGTCCGCCGACCTGCGTGACGACATCATGAACGGGGGCAAGCGATGAACACCCTCGCGCAGGAGATGAGCGACTCCAACCGCATCCTGACGATCGTTCTGTTCATGTGCATGGTCATGGTGACCATCGGCATCACGATCCGCGGCGGGCGCACGACCCGCACCGCCACCGACTTCCACTCCGGCGGGCGCGGGTTCTCCGCGTGGCAGAACGGCTTCGCGGTCGCGGGCGACTACGTGTCGGCCGCGTCGTTCCTCGGTATCGCCGGGACGATCGCCCTGTACGGCTACGACGGGTTCCTCTACTCGATCGGCTTCCTCGTCGCGTGGATCGTGGCGCTGCTGCTCGTGGCCGAGTCGCTGCGCAACTCCGGCCGGTTCACCGTGGCCGACGCGCTCTCCTACCGCATGAGGCAGCGGCCTGTCCGCACCGCCGCTTCCATTGCGACCCTGAGCATCTCGATCTTCTACCTGCTCGCGCAGATGGTCGGCACGGGCGCCCTGGTGACGCTCCTGTTGGGCATCAAGGAAGGCGAGACGTTCCTCGGCATGGACGCCGGAGCCGCGAAGGTCGCTGGCATCGTCGTCACCGGTCTGCTCATGGTCGCCTATGTCGCATTCGGCGGCATGAAGGGCACGACCTGGGTCCAGATCTTCCAGGCCTGCGTGAAGATCGGCCTCGCGTTCGTCCTGGCGATCCTCGTGCTCGCCGAGTACAACTTCAACCTCTCGGCACTCCTGGGCGACGCCGCCCAGGCGTCGGGCCAGGGCGCGGCCTTCCTCGAACCGGGGCTGCGCTACGGCACGGAGGTGGCGGGCGATTCGCTGCAGACCTTGTGGAACAAACTCGACCTGATCAGCCTCGGGCTGGCGCTCGTGCTCGGTACGGCCGGCCTGCCGCACGTGCTCATCCGCTTCTACACGACGCCGGACGGCAAGACCGCCCGCAAGTCCGTGAACTGGGCGATCGGCCTGATCGGCATGTTCTACCTGCTCACCCTCGTGCTCGGCTTCGGCGCGGCCGCGATGGTCGGCAAGGAGGCGATCATCGCCGAGAACCCGGCCGGGAACTCGGCTGCGCCGCAGCTCTCGCAGGTCATCGGCGAGAACATCGCCGGGTCCACGGGCGGCGCGATCATGCTGGCGCTCATCGCGTCGGCGGCGTTCGCGGCGATCCTCTCGGTGGTCGCGGGCCTCATCATCGCCTGCTCGTCCTCGCTCGCCCACGACCTCTACAACGGGGTCTTCAAGCAGGGCAAGGCGTCCGGGCACCAAGAGGTGGTCTTCGCGAAGTTCGCGGCGGTCGGCGTCGGCGCCATCGCCGTCGTGATCGCGGTGTTCGCGCAGGACCTCAACGTGGCGTTCCTCGTCGCGCTCGCCTTCGCGGTGGCCGCTTCGGCGAACCTGCCGACGCTGCTGTTCAGCCTGTTCTGGAAGCGGTTCAACACCGCCGGTGCCGTCGCGGGCATCTACGGCGGCCTCATCTCCTCGATCGGTCTGGTGATCTTCTCGCCGACCTTCTCGAGCCTTCCGACTTCGCTGCTCGGCGAAGGGGTCGACATCGCATGGTTCCCGCTGTCGAACCCCGGCCTGGTGTCCATCCCGTTCGGTCTCATCTGCGCCGTGGTCGGCACGCTGATGAGTAAGGAAACGAACCCGTCCCGTTTCGCGTCCATGCAAGTCCGGGCGCTGACGGGAGCCGGGGCCGAACGGGCCAGTACGCACTAGGCCGCCCCACTGGGCGGGGAGGGCCGGGGCGGCCCTCCCCGCCATTATGTGCGCCACGTTACAGTGATGTTGTGATCCCCGCTCGCCTCTCCGCCTCGCTCCGCGTCCCCGCGCGGCGACGCGTAGTGGGCGCGGGAACCCTTGCGGCCCTGCGGCTCTCCCGCCAGATCGGGGAAGCGCTCGCGGACGGCCTCACCGGCAAGGGCGCGCCCGTCGCGGCCCGCCGCCTCGCGAAGCTCCTCGCAGCCGACGCGGTCGCGCTGGCCGACTGCGACCGCGTGATCGCCGTATCCGGCAACCTCGATCCGGTTGCGGCCGGGGCGCTCCTGGTCGAGACCCTGGACGTCCTCGAGCCGGTCACCGCCCCGCCGCTGCGGGGCTCGCCGCTCATCGTCTCGGGGGACCTGGCCGGGTGCCTGCTCGTCGCGGGGGACGTGAGCGACGCGGAGGTCGCCGAGGCCGCCCACCTCGTGGCGACCGCGCTCGACCACGCCGACCTCGACCGCGCGAGGGAGCGCATCGCCGCCGCCGACCTGCGGACCCTCCGCGCCCAGATCTCCCCGCACTTCATGCACAACGCCCTCGCCGCGATCAGCGCCCACACCCGCACCGACCCCGAGCGCGCCCGCGAACTCCTCACCGACTTCTCCGACTACCTGCGGTACTCGTTCGCGAACACCGGCGACTACGCCACCGTCGCCGACGAGCTCCAGGCCGTCCAGACCTACCTCGAACTGCAGCGGGCCCGCTTCGACGACCGCCTCGACATCACCGTCCGCATCGCCCCGGAGGTCCTGCCCGTGCCCATCCCGTTCCTGGTGGTGCAGCCGATCGTGGAGAACGCCGTGCGGCACGGCTTCGAGTCCAAGCCCGGCACCGGCCACATCGCCGTGCGCGGGTTCTCCGAGGGCGCGCTGTGCGTCATCGAGGTCGAGGACGACGGCGCGGGCATGGAACCGGAGACCGCGAAAGCGATCCTCGCGGGCAGCCGCCAAGGCGCCGGACGCATCGGCCTGTACAACGTGGACAGAAGGCTCCGGGCGGTTTACGGCCCCGAGTACGGCCTGTGGCTCGACACCGCCCCCGGCGCCGGAACCAAAGCGACCGTGAGAATCCCCCGCTACGCCCGAGGAGTCCACGCATGACCGGCCTGCGCGTGCTCGTCGTCGAAGACGAGCCCTCCACCCGCACCGAACTCGCCGGGCAGCTCGCCGAGCTCCCCGCAGTCGGTGAGGTCGTGGCCGCCGCCGGAGGGGATGAGGCCGTGCGCCTCCTCGGCTCCGGCTCGTTCGACGCCGCGTTCCTCGACATCGCCATGCCCGGCCTCACCGGCATGGACGTCGCCCGCATCCTCCGCCGCCTGTCGGACCCGCCCGAGATCGTGTTCGTCACCGCCTACGACAACCACGCCGTCGAGGCCTTCGGCCTCGGCGCCGCCGACTACCTCCTCAAACCCTTCCGCCCCGAACGCCTCGCCGAAGCCGTCGCCCGCATCGGCGGCCGCCGCGCCGCGCCCGCCGTGGGGGACAAGGCCGACGACCTCGCCGTCGTCCAGGTCGAGCTCGCCGGGCGCACTGTGTTCGTGCGCCGCGACGACATCGCCTACGCCGAAGCCCACGGCGACTACGTGCGCCTCCACTCCACCCAGGGCTCCCACCTCCTGCGCCAGTCCCTCACCTACCTCGAACAGGTCTGGGACGCAGCGGGTTTCGTGCGCGCCCACCGCTCCTTCCTCATCAACCTCGCCGCCGTCACCGAACTGCGCGTGACCTCCTCGGCCGGGCTCGTCGCCGTCACCGAACCCGGCGAGGTCCCCGTCAGCCGCCGCCACTCCCGGCTCCTGCGCGAACGGCTCCTCCAGGCCGCGAGGGAAGGCGGCGCGCACCGGTGAACCAGCGCGTCCGCGTCACCAGCCCCCAGACCCGCCTCGCCCTGCGCCGCAGGTCGGACGCCACCCGCCGCCTCAGCCGCCTCTCGGGGCACCCGCCCGTCGACCGCAGCGCCATCGACCTCGCCGACGCCGAACGCGCGCTCCACCGCCAGCGCCGCCTCGCCGTCCGCACCGCCGCCGCGCTCGTGTTCGCCCTCGCCGCCCTGCTCACCGCCGCGATCTTCACCCCCGGCCGCCTCGGCTGGGCCGTCCTGTTCTTCGCGCCCTACCCGGTCCTGCTGCTCCTCGCGGCGGTCCACGTGCGCCGGGCCGAGCGTATCGAGGCCGAGTACTGCGAGGACCCCTGATGCTCGGCCTGGCCGCCATCAGCCTGGTGCTCGCCGCCAGCGTCGTCATCGGCGTGTGGGGTGTACGCGCCGCACGGTCCACACCGGACTTCCTGGTCGCCTCCCGCAGCATCGTCCCGGGCTGGAACGCGCTGGCGATCGCGGGCGAGTACGTCTCGGCCGCTTCGGTTCTGGGCCTCGCGGGCCTGCTGGTCAAGAACGGCGTGGGCGCGATGTGGTACGCCGTGGGCTTCACCGCCGGGTACGTGCTCGTCGCGGCGCTGGCGGCCGGGCCGATGCGCCGCAGCGGCGCGTACACGGTGCCGGACTTCGCGGAGTACCGGCTCGGGTCGCCGCGCATCCGCCGCCTGTGCGGCCTGGTCGTGCTCGTCATCATGCTCTTGTACCTGCTGCCGCAGTTCAAGGCGGCCGGCGTGGTCCTCGAACTGGTCTCCGGCATCCCGTACTGGGTCGGCGTGGTCGGCGCGGGGCTCGTGGTCTCCTCGACGATCGCCGTGGGCGGGATGCGCTCGGCCACGTACGTGCAGGCCTTCCACTACCTGGTGAAACTCGCGTTCATCGCCGGTCCCGCCGTGTTCCTCATTGTCCTGGCCGGGCCTGCACGGCGTGGCGCGGCCGTCGACCCGAGCGCCGACCCGGACTGGTCGCGCCCGCTGCTCGACCTCGACGGCTCCGGGCACCCGCTGCTCGCGACGATCTCGGTCCTGGTCGCGACCACGTTGGGCGCCATGGGGCTCCCGCACGTCGTGATGCGCTTCCACACCGTCGCCGGGGCCCGCGCGGCCCGCCGCGTCGCGGTCTCGGTGATCGTGCTGCTCAGCTTCTTCTACCTGTGGCCCATCGTGTACGGCCTCCTCGGCCGCGTCGCGACCCCCACCCCTGAAGAGACGGACGTGGTGCCGCTCCTCGTGCCGGGCGCGATCGCCCCGGACGGCACGGGCGCGGTGCTGACGGCGCTGGTCGCGGCGGGCGCGTTCGCCGCGTTCCTCTCGACCTCCTCGGGTCTGCTGCTCGCGCTCGCCGGGGGCCTCTCGCACGACCTGTTCGGCGGCTCGCTCTCGCGGCTGCGCCTGGGTGTCGTCGTCGGTACGGCCCTCGCGGTCGCGCTGTCGCTCCCTGCGGCCGATGTGGACATCAACGTGCTCGTCGGGTGGGCGTTCGCGGTGGCCGCCTCCACGTTCTGCCCGCTGCTGACCTTCGGTATCTGGTGGCGCGGCCTGACCGCGACGGGCGCGACGGCGGGCCTGCTCGTCGGCGCGGGCACCTCCACGGGCGCGGCCCTCGCCTCGGTGGTCCTCGACCTCGAACCGGGCGTCGTCTCGGTCCTCCTCGCCCAACCAGCACTGTGGACGGTGCCGTTTGCGTTCCTCGTGATGGTCGCGGCCTCCCGGCCCGGCTCGGTCCCCGACTGGGCGAGCGAAGCGGTCCTGCGCCTCCACGTGCCCGGCCGCTACTCGTCGGGCGACACCGGGGCGATCCCGCGCACACGCCGCGAGAACCGGGTGGACGCGGTTGAGGAGACCGGCTAACCTCGCTGGCATGTCAGGATCTCCCGGGTTCGACGCGTGCGCTGCGTTCGGCCCCTGCTTCATTCGGCTGCGCGCGGCGGCCTAGGCCCCCGCACGCGCTTCTTCCCGACCGCTGATCTGTCCCAGCGGCGTGCGCCCCTGCGCGGGCCTAGGCGAATCGATCGTCCTGAATCGACTCGTCTCCATGGAGTATCCCCATGTCCCGCAGCCAATTTCCGCGCGCCCGAGAGCAACGCAACAGCTCCAACCGCAAGGCCCTGTCCCAGAACTTCCTGCGCGACGCGCATATCGCGCGCGCCTTCACCGACTCGGCCGACGTCCGCCCCGACGACCACGTGATCGAGGTCGGCCCCGGTGACGGGATGGTCACCAGGCACCTGCTCGGCAGCGCCCGCCGCGTCACCGCCTACGAGAAGGACCGCCACTTCGTCGAACGCCTCCACTCACGCCTGGGCCACCACGAGCATTTCCGCTGCTACCAGGCCGACTTCCGCGACGTCGAGGCCCCGCACGAACCGTTCAAAGTGGTCGCCAACGCGCCCTTCGGGATCACCACCGACATCGTCCGCTGGTGCCTGCGCGCCCGATCGCTCACGAGCGCCAGCCTCATCACGCAGCTCGAGTTCGCCCGCAAACACACCGGCGACTACGGCCGCTGGAGCCGCCTCACCGTCGAGCACTGGCCCCGGTTCCGGTTCACGCTCGGCATGCGCATCGCCCGCCACGAGTTCCGGCCCGTGCCGCAGGTCGACGCGGGCGTAATCCACATCGCGCATCGCCCCGAGCCGCTGCTGCCCGACGCCGCCATGCCCGACTACCGCGACCTCGTCGACCTCGGCTTCTCCGGCCTCGGAGGCTCTCTCGCCGCATCGCTGTGCCGCGTCGTGCCCAAACGGGAAGCCTTCGCGGCCTGCGCCGAAGCCGGGATCGGCCGCGACCAGGTCGTCGGCCACGTCCCGCCCGACCGCTGGATCGCCCTCTTCAACGCGCTCACCCAGTGAGGCGGCGCGGTACCGGGGCCGTGGCGATGGCCGATTAAGGTAGAGATGCCCGGCCCCGGTACCCCCTTTTTGGAGCCTTCGATGAGCGAAGCCATCTGGATCGAACTGATCAAGGTGCTCCCCGCGTTCCTGTGGATCGGCTTCGGGTTCATCGCCCTCGCCGTCGCCAAGCGGATCTTCACCGCGCAGGCCCCCCGCATGAGCAAGATCGAGACCCCCTGGGTCACCGTCGAACTCGCCCAGCAGGCCATCGAACAGGCCGGGCGCGGCCCCGAACCGCAGATCCCGCCGCTCCCCGAACCCGACTGGGCCGCGCTCTACCCCCTTCCGGCCCAACCGGTCCCGGCCGGGAACGGCGCGGTCTACGGCACCGGCACCGTCCCGCCGCCCGCCCCGCCGAAGGAACCCGCCGACGAGGACGACACGGTCCAGACCGAGCCGCCCGCCGAACCCGAACCGGACCTCCTCGCCACCCCGCCCGCCGACGCGCCCGCCGACCCCGAACCCCGCGACGACCGCCCCCCGGCCACCATGACCGCCCCCAACCAGCAGATCCCCAACATCCCGCCCACCTACCCGGTCATCGCACCCGGCGGGACCTACTACGGCCAAGCGCCCCAGCCCCAGTGGAACCAGCCGCTGCCGGCCGCCTTCCAGCAGCCGCTCGCGTACCGTCCCGGGCACGCGGAGAACCGCAGCCTGCGCGCCGCGACGAAACTCGCGCTGGCCGCAGGCGATCTCCAGGGCGGTGCGATCCTGTGGGCCGACGACCATCCTGAGTGGAACGACTCCCTGATCCGGCTCTTCCGCACCGCCGGGATCACTGTGGACCCCGTTCCCTCCACTGACGAGGCCATGCGCGCCTTGGGAAAGCGCTCCTACGACCTCGTCATCACCGATATGCGCCGCGAGCACGAACCCGACGGCGACACCGCCGGGACCCGCCTCCTCGACCGCATGATCGCCGCTGGCATCCCCACGCCCGCGGTGTTCTTCTCCGAGAACACGAACGCCCACACCACCCCGCACCCGCGCGCGATCACCACCACGAACAGCCCCGAGAAGCTGGTCGACATCGTCGTCGAGTTCGTCGGCGACCTCCGCGCCCAGCAGTCCTCCTCGAGCAGTGCCGCCAGCTGGATCGACCGGCTCACCGGGAAATAGACCCAGTTAACCGTTTGCCGATCATCTGACGGCCTGGCTACCTTGGGGCTGTGTCACTCCTCCGCGCACCCGAACTCCCCGTAGACGACCCCGGCGAACCGCCCGCCACCTCCTGGCGCCTCTTCGCCTGGCTCGCCACCCGCCGCAAGGCCCTCGCCGCCGCCGTCCTCATCTCTGCGGTCTTCTCTCTCGGCCTCGTCCCCGTCATGCCGATCTTCCTGACCGGCGCCGTCGACGACGGTATCCGCGGCCGCGACTGGGGCGCCCTCCTCGCCTGGGCCGGGGCCCTCACCCTCGCCGGTTCCGTTGCCGCCGTGAGCATCGTGGTCCACCACCGCCTCACCGTCTGGTGGCGCCACGACGCCCAGTACCGGGTCCTCCAGCTCGCCACCCGCAAGACCGCCCGCCTCGGCTCGCGCCTGGGCCGCCAGACCACCACCGGCAACGTGGTCAGCGTCGGCGTCACCGACGTCGTCTCGATCGGCCGCGCCATCGAATCCCTCGCACCCACAGTCGGCTGCGCCACCGGCATCGTCGCGGTCGCCGTGCTGCTCTTCGACATGTCCGCCGCCCTCGGCCTCACCGTCTTCATCGGCGTGGCCGCCGTCGCCGCCCTCACCGGCCCGATGCTCCGCAGCCTCCAGGCACGCTACGGCACCTACCGCCGCGACGTCGGCACCGTCACCGAACGCGCCGCCGACATCGTCGCGGGCCTGCGCGTCCTGCGCGGCGTCGGCGGCGAAGCGCGCTTCAACGCCGCCTACCGCCGCGACTCCCAGCGCCTCAAGCGGTCCGGCTACGGTCTCGCCGCCCCCGGCGCCTGGATCGACGCGATCTCCGAAGGCGCCCCGGCGATCCTGCTCGGCGCGGTCGTCTGGATGTCCGCCCGCCTCGTCGCCTCCGACGACATCACCGTCGGCCAGATGGTCGCCGCGTTCGGGTACACGGCCGCGCTCCTCATGCCGGTGCGCTGGCTCCTCGGCACGGCCATGACGATCATCCAAGGCGAAGTGGCCTGCGCGAAAGTCTGCGAACTCCTCGTCCTCCCCGAACGCGGCGCCCCGCGAGACCCCTTGCAGGGCCCCGAGATCGGTGCCGAACTGCACGACCCCGAATCCGGCCTCACCCTCGCCCCCGGCCTCACCGCCGTCGCCACCGCCGACACCGAAGCCGCCGCCCTGATCTTCGACCGCCTCGCCGGGCTCGCCGCCTCCGAAGCGTCCTTCGGTCTGGTCCCGGTGTCCCGCATGACTTCCGACGAGCTGCGCCGACGCATCCTCCCCGGCGACCACGACGCGTACCTCTTCGCGGGCACCATCCCCGCCGCCATCGGCGGCGACACCAAGACCGCGATCACCACGGCCGCCGCCGACGACGTCATCGACTCCCTCCCCGACGGCCTCGCCACCGAACTCGACAACCAGGCCCGCACCCTCTCCGGCGGCCAGCGCCAGCGCCTCCGCCTCGCCCGCGCCCTCGCCGCCGACCCCGAGGTCCTGCTCCTCCTCGAACCGACGTCCGCAGTGGACTCCCACACCGAAGCGCGCATCACCGAACGCCTCACCGCGTACCGGCACGGCCGCACCACCGCGATCGTCAGCGCCTCCCCGCTCTGGCTCGGCCGAGCCGACCGCGTCGCGTTCGTCCAGGACGGCAAGGTCGTCGCCACCGGCACCCACGCCGAACTCGCCCTCTCCCGCCCCGACTACCGGGCCCTAGTGAACCGGGAGCTCTCATGACCGCCCGCACGGAACTGCCTGTCGCCGAACCCGACCGGGTCCGCCGCGCCTTCGTCGCCCTGCTCCTCTCCGAACGCGCCCGCGTGGGCGTCGCGATCGCCCTCCGCGTCGCCGCCGCCGGTGCCTCGACGGCCGCGCCGCTCCTCATGGGCCGCATGATCGACGCGCTCGCCGCCGGTGAAGGCATCGGCGACATCGACCTGCTCGCCGCCGGGATGGCCGCCGCGATCATCGCCGCCGTCGCGCTCACCTGGCTCGCGAGCTTCACCGCGAACCGCGTGGGCGAGGTCCTCTCCGCGCGCCTGCGCGAGCGTTTCGTCGAGCAGTGCCTGCGCCTGCCGCTGCACACCGCCGAGCAGGCCGGTTCGGGCGACCTCATGACCCGCACCTCGGTCGACGTTCCCCAATCCGGCAACCTCATCCGCGACGCGCTGCCGAAAGCGGCCGTCGCGATCCTGACCGCGATGGTCTACCTCGGCGCGATGATCTGGGTCAACGCGCTCCTCGCCGTCTGCATGCTGCTCGCGGTCCCGCTCATCGCCGTTGGCGCCCGCTGGTACCTCAAGCGCGCCCGCACCAGCTACCTCACGCAGGCCCGCGCGGAGTCCCGCTCCGGCGAAGCCCTCGCCGCGACCGCCGACGGCGCCCGCACGGCCGAGCTCTACCGACTCGAGGCCGACCGGATCGCCCACGGCGACACCACGATCGCCGCGCACTGGGCCGCGAACAAGTACACGCTCTTCCTGCGCAGCGTCTACTTCCTGACGCTCGAGAGCTCCTATGTGCTCCCTGCTTCGGCGGTGCTGATCCTCGGCGGTGCGATGTACTTCGACGGGAGCGTGAGCCTCGGCGAGGTCGCCACGTGCGCGGTACTCTCCCGCCAGATCATGAGCCCGATGAACTTCCTGCTCATGATGGTCGAATGGCTGCAACGCGGCTTCGCGTCGTTCGCGAGGGTCGAAGGCGTTGCCGCGATCGACAGCGACGACGAAACTGCCGGCACAGCCGCCCCCGAAGACGGCACTGTTGAACTCAGCAGTGTCCACTTCGCCTACCCGACCGGACCCGAAGTCCTCCACGGCGTCGACCTGAAGATCCCCGCAGGCGAACGCCTCGCGGTCGTCGGTCCCAGCGGCGCAGGCAAATCCACGATCGCCCGTCTCGTATCCGGCATCGACGCGCCGAAGTCGGGCCAGGTCCACATCGGTGGAGTCGACGTAGCCGCCCTCCCGCTCGGGGAGCGCCGAAGCCATGTCACCCTCGTGACCCAAGAGCACCACGTCTTCACCGCGACCCTCCGCGACAACCTCACTCTTGCCAAACCCGACGCCGACGACGCCGAACTGCGCCGCGCCCTCGCCACCGTCGGCGCCGACTGGGCCGACGACCTCGACGCCGAACTCGGCGGCACGGCAAAGGAACTCGACCCCGCCGCCGCCCAGCAGATCGCGCTTGCCCGCATCATCCTCGCCGACCCCGACGTGGTGATCCTCGACGAGGCGACCGCCATGCTCGACCCCCGCGCCGCCCGCGACACCGAACGCGCCCTCGCCGCAGTCCTGGAGGGCCGCACCGTCATCGGCATCGCCCACCGCCTCCACACCGCCCACGACGCCGACCGCATCGCCGTCATCGAGGACGGCGGCCTCGCCGAACTCGGCAGCCACGACGAACTCCTGCGAGCGAACGGCCCCTATGCTCGACTCTGGAACACCTGGCACGGCACCGGCGTCTGAGCGGAGACCCGCATGACCTTCGAAGCGAAGAGCCACACCGAGATCGGGTCCGGTTCTGAGAACCAGGACCTGGCCCTGACCGGCCCGGACCGGGCTCTCGTCCTCGACGGCGCGAACCCGCCCGCGGGTGTCGACGTCGGCTGCGTCCACGGCGTCGCCTGGATCGTCGACCGGCTCGGCGCCCACCTCTACGACAAGCTCCACGAAGGCACCCTGCGGGACGCCCTCCGGTCGGCCATCCGCGCCACGGTCGGCGACCACGGCCCGGGCTGCGACCTGACGCACCCGCGTTCGCCGGGAGCGACGGTCGCGGCCGTGCGGCTCCGGGACGACCGTCTGGAATGGCTGGTGGTCGGCGATGCCGCGATCCTCTTCGAGGACAACGCCGGTGCGGTTTCCATCGAAACCGACAACCGCATCTACGAACTCCCCGAGCCCCCGGAGACCCCCGAGGGCATCCGCGCGTTCATCGACCGGTACCGCAACAAGCCCGGCGGCGCCTGGTTCGCCGGAGCCGTGCCCGAAGCCGCCGACCACGCCTTCACCGGCAGCCGCCCGGTAGCAGCACTCCACCGAATCCTCCTGTGCACCAACGGCATCACCCGCTTGACCGACCGGTACGGCCATGCCCTGCCGGACCTCATGGCGATCGCGACCCGCGGCCCCGAGGCCCTGGTGGACGCCGTTCGCGAAGCCGAGCGCACCGACCCCGACCCCGACCGCTGGAGCGGCAAGCGCCACGACGACGCCACCGCCGTCGTCATCGACCTGGCCTAGGGGCGGGCCCGCGGCCCGCCCCGCTTGCGGCTCAAGCGCTCGGGACCTTGTCGAGGAAACCCAGCACCTGCGTGATCCGGCCCTCGCCGTCCACCACGACCACATCGAACCCGACCACGGGCGGCTCCGCGCCCTCCGGGCCGAGGCCCCACGCGAACCGGGCCTGGCTCCCGTGCCCGTCGACTTCGCCGACGAGCGTGAACACCCAACCGGGGAACTGCTGGTGCGCCCCCGCGATGAACGCGTCGACCCCGTCGCGGCCCGTGACGGCCGCCATCGGGTCGGTGTAGCGGACGTCGGCGGCGAACACTTCCGCGACGAGCCCCTTCCGCTCGGCCTCGTCGGTCGCGTTGAAGGCGTTGAGGTACGCGGCGGCGATGGCGTTGAAGTCGTTCATGTCGTTTCCCTGTCGCTCAATGTCCCGCCGTTGTGCGGGAACGACACCAGCTTCACCCCGTTCGCGCTCCCCGTCGATTACCTCCGAGGTAATGAACCGCATTACCTCCGGGTTTAGGCTGGGCCGCATGGCAGCACACCCCACCGAAGCGACCCCGGGCGACCTCGTCCGGCACTGGCGCAGGCAGCGGCACCTGACCCAGCAGGAGCTCGCGATCCGATGCCGCATCTCCTCCCGCCACCTCAGCTTCATCGAGACCGGACGCTCCCGGCCCACCGCCGCGATGGTCGCCAAGGTCTGCGAAGCCCTCGACGTCCCGCTCCGCCACCGCAACGACCTCCTCATGGCCGCAGGCCACGCGCCCGCCTACAGCGAGACCGCGCTCGACCAGCCCTCCATGAGCAGCATCAGCCAGGCCCTCATCCAGATCCTCGACGGCCACATGCCGTACCCGGCCGTCGTCGTCGACCGGCACTGGACCATGGTGGACGCGAACCCCGCCATCGACCGCCTCCTCGACGGCTGCGCCCCCGAACTTCTCGAACCACCGGTCAACGTGCTCCGCCTCAGCCTGCACCCCAAGGGAGTCGCCCCACGCATCCGCAACCTCCCCCAATGGCGCGGCCACCTCCTCACCCGCCTCGACCACCAGATCCGCGCCACCGGCGACTCTGAACTCGAAGCCCTCCGCGCCGAATTCCGCAAGTACCCGGGCGGCACCGACACCGCCCCGCCCCACAGCCTCGTCGTCCCGCTCCGCATCGACACCGGCAGCGAGGTGCTTTCGTTCCTCAGCACCACAACGGTCTTCGGTACTCCGATGGACGTCACGGTCGCCGAACTCGCCATCGAATCGTTCTTCCCGGCAGACCCCGAAACCGCTGCAGCCCTGCGCAGTTAGGGATCGCGCGAGCGGCGGGCAGCCGCTATCGTGAAACGAAGGTCAGTTCGCAGTGGAGGACGCCCCTTGACCGATCCTCAGAGGCAGGACGCCGGCCCGCCCCGCCCAGGGCCGGGATTCCGCAACGACTTCGCCGCGCCCGTCCACACGCTCATTCAGGCCGAGTCGATCCACAACCACTATGCGCCCGCCCGCCTGCACGACTTCACGAACGGCCGCCTGCTGATCGGCCGAGTCCCCGGCCTCGCTGCGGGCCTGCAGCACCGCGATAGCGACAGGGTGCTCGAAGCGTCGTTCAGCGAGGCGGTCTCGTGCCTGGTCGTAGCGGGCATGGGCGGCGTTGGCAAGACTCAGTCGGCAGCGGCCTACGCCCGACGCGCATGGGACGCAGTCGAAATCGACCTGCTCGTCTGGGCCTCAGCCGCCGACCGCGAATCAATCATCGCCGCCTTCGCCGCAGCCGCCGCACAGGTCACTGGAGCAGAGCACAACGACAGCCAGCGCGCCGCCGAGCACTTCCTGTCCTGGCTCGACCGCCCCGAGGCGCCCTCTTGGCTGGTCGTCCTCGACGATCTCACCGACCCCGACGACCTCGCGGGCCTGTGGCCGCCGCACACCCGCCGCGGCCGCACGGTCATCACCACCCGCCGACGCGACTCGGCCCTCGATGCCCACGGCCGCAACCGGATGGACCTCGATCTGTTCACCACGGAGGAGGCTCGTTCCTTCCTTCGGAACCGACTCGGCGCGCACACTGATGCCAGTCAAGGCGCTGAAGCGCTCATCGAGGCCACGGCCCATTTGCCGCTCGCACTAGCGCAAGCGGCCGCGTACATCCGAGACCAACCCGGCATGACCTGCGAGAGCTACGCCCAGAAGCTGAACGACCGGACCGTCGCACTCGCACAGCTGCGCCCCGAACGCCTCGCCGACGAGTACCCGATTGAGGTTGCCGCCTGCTGGGCGGTGTCGATCGAAGCCGCCGACCGAGAACCGCCGCTTCATCTGGCAAGCCGCATCATGGCGGTCGCGAGCCTGCTCGATCCCGCAGGGATCCCCGTCGAGCTGTTCGTCACCGAAGCGATGTATTTCGGACACCTCGGCTTTGATGAAGAGCAGGACCATCCGCAGGTAGAGGACGCGGAACCCGTCCTCAGGGTGCTCGCGCGCCTCCATCGATTGAGCCTGATCGACTTCGACGGCAGATCGGTCCGGGTCCACGCACTCGTCCAGCACGCGGTCCGCGACCGTCTGCACTGGGCACGGTTCACGAACTTCGCAGTCACTGCCGCCGGAGCGCTCCAGATCATCTGGCCGAAACCCGAGCTCGACCCGAACGATGGTGCCAGCCTGCGCGCGAGCGCCGGAATCCTGCAAGGCCACGCCCTTGAAGACATCGTCGAATCCGAAGCACGAATCGTCCTGCTCACCGCCGGAGGAAGCCTCGGGGAAAGCGGCCGGACCGAGGAGGCCTACCGGTATTTCGTGAACTTGAACCGCACCTTCGAAAGGCTGCTCGGTCCGGATCACGAGGACACCCTCACGACTCGGAGCGAGATGGCGCACTGGCTCGGCGAAACCGGTGATGCGGCTGGAGCTGTGGCGGTGCTCGAATCCCTGGTGCAGGACCGCGACCGGGTGCTCGGGCGTGACCATCCGACCGCTTTCGGAACTCGGATCGGCCTTGCCATGTGGCGAGTCGAAGCAGGCGACGCGAACGACGGCGTGGCCGCGTACGAATCGATCCTTGCGGAAGTTCGTCTTAGACACGCAGAGGACCACCCTGACGTGTTCGCAGTGCGCGGCAACCTTGCCCTCGCAAAGGCGGACGCAGGCGACTTGGACAGTGCGTTGGAAGACTTGGAGATGCTGGTCGCCGATTATGTTCGAGTCCGCGGGATCGACCACCTCGACACGATGAAAGCTCGTGAGAGCCTGGCCTCGCTTCAAAGCCAAGCAGGCGAGCTGGCGACAGCCGGAGCAACGTACGCGGCGCTACTCGCCGATCGCACCCGGTCGCAAGGAGCCGAACACCCTTCCACGCTCCACACCCGCCGCAACCTAGCATTCTGGCAGGCGCAAATCGGCGACTTCGACGGGGCGCTGGCGGCCCTCGACACTCTCGTCGCCGACCATATCCGCGTGCTTGGCGCAGACCATCCGAGAACGGTCGCCATCCGCAACACCATTGCCGGATGGATTGGCATCGATCCGGAGGAGTTCGAAACTGGACCGTGATCCGTCGTCCAGGTAGACTCGGCGGCTTCCCCAATCCCGACTTCCATGGAGTGCCATGCCCTTTCTCGACCTCCCCGACTGCGTCAACGCCCGCGACTTGGGTGGGACGCCCATTGCCGGAGGCGGTTCGGTCCGCGCGAATGCGCTGTTGCGCTCGGACAACCACGACCTGCTGACCGAAGAGGGCATAGCGGCGGTCCGCGCACTCGGGGTCGTCCGCATCCTCGACCTCCGCCACGGGTGGGAAGCCCGGGAATACCCGAGCCCCTTCGCGGAAGACGAGATCTACCTGAATCTGCCGCTGCTCGGCGTCTACCCGGGCTTCGATCCGACCGCTCCCGACGACTACCGCCCCGAGGTCGACCACGCGCCCGAGCGGGTGGCCACCGCGTTCACCGCGATCGCCGAAGCGCCTCCCGGACCGGTCCTGGTGCACTGCCACGCAGGCCGCGACCGTGCCGGAATCCTGACCGCTCTTGCACTTTCCATCGCGGGCGCCGACCACGAAACCATCGTCGCCGACTACACGGCCACCGAAGGCGCCGAGGCCAAGACGATGCAAGAGCTGCTCGACCACTTCGACGACGAACACGGGGGAGTAGCCGCCTACCTCACTAGTGCCGGGGTATCGGCGGACCACCTCGAAGCAGTCCGGCAACGCCTGACCGCCGAATAGCCCTCGCCGCCCTGAATCGCAGTCCCTATGCGACTTTCCGAGCCGTGTACACAACTGTCACATAGGGGTACATGACCTCGCCGTGGAACTCCTCCTCGATCAGAACGGCGATCCGGTCGAGGAGGGCTTCCCTTCGCTCCTCCGCAAGGCCTTTGAGCGTGGAGAAGGTCGAGTAGAGCCTCCGTGCACCAGCAGCGGTGAGCCGGAAGTCCCAAGAGATCCGATCGACCGCGACTTCACCGAAGTGTCCGCCGACCTGAAGGTCTGCGATGCGCTCGGCAGTCCGCAACTCATGCGGCCCTTGGCCTCTGGATCGGCTTCCGGTTCGCACTGGCACGTGTTCGAGCCAGATCTCCCGAAGGCGATCCTGGAACGGTGTCGGCCGGTCCGGATCTCCCACGACGTTCCACCAGACCGCGAGTGCCCCGCCCGAGCGAAGCGCCTTCGCAAGCGACGGCATGACTTCGGCCGGTTCGAGCCAGTGAAAGGCCGTGGCGCAGACCGCAAGGTCGAACCCGGAATCCGGCAACGGCACTTCCGCGACATCGCCCACGATGACCGTGAGCTGCGGATCGGGCAGCGATGTCCGCAACTTCTCGGCAAGTCCCGCACCGAGTTCGACTGCTGTGACCTCGGCGCCGCGATCGAGTAGATCGCGAGTGGCCTGGCCGGTCCCAGGGCCGATCTCCAGGACCTGAACGCCCGCGGTCAAACCGCAGCGGTCGGCGAGGATCGAGTACAGCTCTGCCGGGTAGTCCGGACGAGCGAGGTGGTAGCTCTCCGGATCTTCATCGAAGGTCTCGCGAGCCTTGAACTCGTGGTGGTCTTGTCCTCCTTGCATGTTCGAAGCGTAGACCGGCGGGAGTCCCCGCCGGTCCGTGGCAGACTCGGGACGCATGATCGATGAGTTCGCGAAAGACCATCTGCACGGGCGGCTGCGGCGGGACCGTGAGGCGCTGCTGTGGAAGCTCGACGGCTTGTCCGAGTACGACGCCCGCAGGCCTTTGACGGCGACCGGGACCAACCTGCTCGGCCTGGTCAAACACGTGGCCACGGTCGAGGCCAGGTACTTCGGCGAGGTGTTCGACCGCCCGTTCCCTGAGGCGCTCTGCCGGTGGGAGGACGCCGACGGCGGCGATCAGTGGGCGTCGGAGGACGAGAGACGCGACCAGATCATCGGGTTCTACAGGCACGCATGGGAGCACGCGGACGCGACGATCGGCGGGCTTCCCATCGACGCCCCCGGCCGCGTGCCGTGGTGGCCGAAGCCTTACGACGACACCACCCTGTTCGCCGTCCTGGTCCATGTCCTCGGCGAGACCACCCGGCATGCCGGGCACGCCGACATCCTCCGCGAGGGCCTCGACGGCCGGACCGGCATGCGCCCCGAGTACGAGCAGCCGATCGACGAGGAAGCCCGCGCGGCCTACCGCGCGAAGATCGAGCAGATCGCCAAATCCGCCGCTGCGAGGGCTTGATCTCATGCGCCCCAAAAGGATCGCTGATCACTGACCCGAGGGGTACGTTTGCGCGAAAACTGGAGGTTTCCATGGCCAAGGGCTACTGGGTCAGTGCCTACCGCACCATTTCCGACCCCGAGAAGCTAGCCGCGTACAGCAAGCTCGCCGCCGCGGCCGTCAAGGCCGGGGGCGGGCGGGTGCTCGTCCGCGGCGGTCAGGTCGTCGCCCATGACGCCGGAATCGCCGAGCGCACCATCCTGATCGAGTTCGACAGCTTTGCACAGGCGGTCGCGACCCACGAGAGCGCGGCATACAAGGAGGCGCTGGTCGTCCTGTCCGACGCCGTCGAGCGCGACTTCCGCATCGTCGAAGGCCTTGACTGACTGACGCGAAACGGGGTGCAGGGGAACTCTCCCTGCACCCCGCACGGTTTCGCCGGCTACTTCCGCCAGTAGAGGTGGTGGAGCACGCCGCTCGGGCTGGGGACGATCTCGAGGTGGAAGCGGTCGGTGAGTTCGTCGGGGGACTCCCAGAGGCGCGACCCGGAGCCGAGTTCGATCTTGGGGGAGACGGCCACGTGCAGGGTGTCGACGAGGTCGGCTTCCAGGAATTCCCGGATCACGGTCGCACCGCCGCCGAGGCGCACGTCTTTGCCTTGGGCTGCTTCGCGGGCTTGGTCGAGGACGGCGGCCGGGTCGGCGTCGGTGAAGTGGAACGTCGTGTCGGACAGGGAGAACGACGGCCGGAGGTGGTGGGTCATGACGAAGACGGGCGTGTGGAACGGCGGCTCGTCACCCCACCAGCCCTGCCAGTCGAGGTTCTCCCACGGGCCGCGGTAGGGACTGAACTTGTTGGCGCCCATGATCTCCGCGCCGATGTTGTTGGCGAAGTCGCGGGTGAAGTAGTCGTCGATGCCGCGGCTGCCGCCGGGATCGGTGCGGTTGGGCCAGCTCGCGGTCGCACCGGCCCAGGCGAACATCGTGCCGGGGTCGGCGTGCCCGAAGGGCCGTTCGAGGGACTGGCCGTCGCCAGCGCCGAAGCCGTCAGCCGAGACGTTGAAGTTCTGGACCCTGAGAAGCTGGCTCATAGGGGTTTCCTTCCGCTGGTTGTCGTGCTGGTGATGATGATGAGACCGCGCGAGCCGCACGGATTCATCGCCAAATGCAGGAAACGTGCAGTGGTCTGCGTCACTCAAGGATGGGGAGATCTCGGTCTCTCACCAGCCGGGACTCACGGCGAAACATGCTGGTAGGCACCCGTTCGAGGGGTTAATGGATTGCCGGGTGTCGGACCCTCCCTTTACGCTCGGCTAGTGAGGTTCCTCCGCGCCCCCGTGCTCCCGCTCGACGACCCCCTGCTCCCCGAAGGGACCAGGGGCGACCCGTCGTCCGCGGCGTCGGCGAAGCAGCCGCCGACCACCCCCTGGCGGCTCCTCGCCTGGCTCGCCACGCGCCGCAAGGGCCTCACCGTCGCGGCGCTCATCACGTCGGGCATCGCGCTCGGCTCGCTGCCCGTGCTGCCGTTCTTCCTCACCGGGGCCGTCGACAACGGTCTGCGCGAACGGGACTGGGGCGCGCTGGCGTTCTGGTCGCTCGGCATGGTCCTCGCCGGGTTCGTCACGGCCGGCATGATCGTCTGGTCGCACCGCCTTACGGTGTTCTGGCGCGCGGACGCCTCCTACCGGGTCCTGCAGCTCGCCACCCGCAAGGTCAACCGGCTCGGCGACGACCTGAGGAAGAAGCTCACCACCGGCGAGGTCGTGAGCGTCGGCGCCACTGACATCAACCGGATCTCGTGGGCCGTCGACTCGCTCGCGCCCACCGCGGGCTGCCTCGTCGGCCTGATCGCGGTCGGGGTGCTGCTGTTCAACACGTCGGTCGCGTTGGGCCTCACCATCTTCATCGGCGTGTTCATCGTCGGCCTCATCACCGGCCCGCTGCTCACTCGCCTGCAAGACCGCCAGGAGCAGTACCGCGAGCGCGTCGGCGACATCACCGAGCGCGCCTCCGACATCGTCTCGGGCCTGCGCGTGCTGCGCGGCATCGGCGGCGAGGCCCGCTTCAACGCCTCGTACCAACGCGACTCGGACGCCCTGCGCACCGCCGGGTACAAGGTCGCCGGGCCCACCGCCTGGCTGAACTCCCTCGGCGAGGGCACGCCCGCGATCCTGCTCGGCGTCGTCATCTGGATCGCCGCAAGGCAAGTGGCCTCCGGGGACCTGACGCCGGGCCAGATGGTCGCCGCGTTCGGGTACACCGGCGCGCTGCTGCTGCCCGTGCACTGGCTCATCGGCTGCACGTACCGGATCATCGAGGGCCGCGTCGCCGCGGGCAAGGTCTGCGAACTGCTGAACACGCCCGAACGCGAGGCCCCCGGCGAGATCCTGCCCGGTCCGCGCGAAGGCGCCGAGCTCCACGACCCCGAGTCGGGCCTCACCGTCGCGGGAGGGGAGCTGCTGGCGGTAGCGTCCGGCGACTCCGAGCAGGTCGCCGCGGTCTTCGACCGGCTCGGCGGGTTCACCGAGTCCGAGGCGCGCTTCGGGACTGTGCCTGTGGCGCAACTGGACCGGGACGAGCTGCGGCGGCGGGTGCTCGTCGCCGACCACGACGCGTACCTGTTCGCCGGGACCGTTGCGGCTGCTGTTGCCGCCCGCGACGGCCACGACAGGGTTGAAGCCGCCATCGAGGCCGCTTCCGCGCACGACGTCGTCGAAGCCCTCCCCGACGGCCTCGACACCGAGGTCGACAACCAGGCCCGCACCCTCTCCGGCGGCCAGCGCCAGCGCCTGCGCCTCGCCCGCGCGATCGCCGCGAACCCCGAGGCCCTGCTGCTGCACGAGCCGACCTCCGCGGTCGACTCCCACACCGAGGCCCGCATCGCCGAGCGCCTCGCCGAGACCCGCGCGGGCCGCGCCACGGCCATCGCCACCACGTCGCCGCTGTGGCTCGGACGCGCCGACAAGGTCGCGTTCTTCCAGGGCGGCAAGGTCATCGCCCACGGCACGCACCGCGAACTGGTCGCCGAGCACGCCGACTACCGCGCACTCGTCACCCGGGGAGAGTCATGACGGACAAACGCACGAACCAGCTGCCGATCGCCGACACCCGGACGGTCCGCCGCGCGTTCTTCCGGCTCCTCGCCTCCGAGAAGCGCCGCGCGGTCATCGCGGTGAGCCTCCACCTGGTCGCGGCCGTCGCCGCCGCGGTCGCGCCGATCCTGCTGGGGGACATGCTCGACACGCTCGCGGCCGGTTCCGGCGTGGGCGAGATCGACAAGCTCGCGCTGGGCATCGTCGCCGCGATCGTCGTGGTCGTGGCGTTCACCTGGGCCGGTACGTACGTCTCGTACCGTCTCGGCGAGCGGCTCTCGGCGCGGATGCGCACCCAGTTCGTCGAGCGGGCCCTGCGCCTGCCGATGCCCGTGGTCGAGCAGGCCGGCTCCGGCGACCTCATGACCCGGTCCTCGGCCGACGTGCCCGAGGCCGGGGTCCTGTTCCGCGACGGCCTCCCGCAGATCACCGTGTCGGTCCTGAAAGTCCTGGTCTTCTTCGGCGCCATGCTCATCGCGAGCCCGCTGCTGGGCCTGTGCATGCTCGTCGTCGTCCCGCCGCTGGTGGTCGGCACCCGCTGGTACCTCAAGCGCGGCCGCAACGGCTACCTCAACGAACGCCAAGCGGAGTCCGGCATCGGCGACACGATCGGCGCCTCCGCTGACGGCGCGCGCACGACCGAGGCCTACCGGCTCGGCGCGCAGCGCGACGCCGCCGGTGACGCCACGGTCGCTCAGCACTGGAAGGCCGCCCGCTACACGCTGTTCCTGCGCAGCGTCTTCTTCCCGTTCCTCGACGGCGCGTACGCGCTGCCGACCGCGACGGTGCTGCTCGTGGGCGGCGCGTTCTACTTCAACGGCGAGGTCACCCTCGGCACCGTCGCCTCCTGCGCGGTCCTGACCCGCCAGATCATGTTCCCGATCGACCACCTCCTCATGTGGGTCGAGAAGGTCCAGCGCGGTTTCGCGGCCATGTCCCGCATCGAGGGCGTCGCCGAAGCCGAGGACGCCGAAGCGGACGCCACCACCGAGCGCCCGGTCGACGGCACGGTGGACCTCACCGAGGTCCGGTACGCCTACCCGACGAGCCCGCGCGACGTGCTCCACGGCGTCACGCTCAGCGTCCCCGCCGGGCAGCGCCTTGCTGTTGTGGGCCCTTCGGGCGCAGGCAAGTCGACGCTCGCGCGCCTCATCTCGGGTTCGGACGTGCCGCGTGAAGGCCGGGCCGCGATCGGCGGTGTCGATGTGGCCGCGCTGCCGCTCGACGAGCGCCGCAAGCGGGTCACCCTGGTCACCCAGGAGCACCATGTCTTCACGGCTTCCCTGCGCGACAACCTGATCCTCGCCAAGGCTGAAGCCACGGACAATGAGCTGAACGAGGCCCTTGCCGCGGTCGGCGCGGACTGGGCGTTCGACCTGCCCGAAGGGCTCGACACGCCGCTGGGCGGGAAGAACCGGGAGCTGGACGCGGCGAGCGCGCAGCAGATCGCGCTCGCGCGGATCATCCTCGCCGACCCCGATGTGGTGATCCTCGACGAGGCGACCGCGATGCTCGACCCGCGCGCGGCCCGCGACACCGAGCGCGCGCTCGCGGCGGTCCTGGAGGGCCGCACCGTGATCGCGATCGCCCACCGGCTCCACACCGCCCACGATGCGGACCGCATCGCGGTCGTCGAAGACGGCCGGGTCGCCGAATTGGGGAGCCATGATGAATTGATCGCTCTTGACGGCCACTATGCGGCGCTCTGGCGCGCCTGGCACGGCGAGCGTGCGAGCCGTAAATTTGCAGAGCATGGGGACATTGAGGAGACCGCGGACGGCGAATTGGCTGCTTCCGCGAATGCCTTGTAGCCCAAACAAAACCAGGCCCCGGGCCGAAGCCCGGGGCCTGTACTGGTCCGAGAACACCACCACAAGTCGGAACACCCACCGACTCGTTCTTAGCAAGGAAACAGAAAGGAAACCAGGAAACCCGTTCCGAACCAGTGACGAAAGAGTATCACGTCACATGTCCGCTGGCTAGGGGGTCGTATCCAGGTCACTCGATCCGTGTCGATCGAATTTCGTGAGCCGTCCGTCACACCTCCCGGTAAGCCCCTCCGGCGGTCCCACACTGGGCGGTGCCCGCTTCGGGCCGCGACCGCGCACGGCCTAGACTCGACTGGTCTTCCCGCAGCTAGTAACCGTTAGGAAACACCTGTCGTGAGTACGATTTCACGCGAGGAAGTCGCGCACCTGGCGCGGCTGGCCCGCCTCGAAGTCACCGATGCCGAGCTCGACGCCTTCGCCGGCCAGCTCGACGTCATCCTCGAATCGATGAAGACGCTCGCCGAGGTCGACACGGACGGCGTCCAGCCGACCTCGCACGCGGTGCCGCTGGTGAACGTCTTCCGGGAAGACCAGCCCCAGCCGTCCCTGCCCCGCGACGCCGTCCTCGCGGGCGGCCCCGACACCGCCGAGGACCGCTTCCGCGTCCCGCGCATCCTGGACGAGGAGTAGCCCATGAGCCGCATCATCGACCGGACCGCCGCCGAACTGGCCGCGGACATCCGCGAGGGCCGCCTCACCTCCGTCGAGGTCACGACCGCGTTCCTCGACCGCATCGCAGCCGTCGACGGCTCGATCCACGCGTTCCTGCACGTCGACCGCGAAGGCGCGCTCGCCACCGCGGCCGAGGTCGACGCCGCCGTCGCCGCCGGTCAGGACCTCGGTCCGCTCGCCGGTGTGCCCATCGCCGTCAAGGACGTCGTGGTCACCAAGGGCCTGCCGACCACCGCCGCCTCGAAGATGCTCGAAGGCTGGGTTCCGCCCTACGACGCGACGATCACCGAGCGCATCAAGGCCGCGAAGATGCCGATCCTCGGCAAGACGAACATGGACGAGTTCGCGATGGGCTCCTCCACCGAGTACTCCGCGTTCGGCGCGACCCTGAACCCGTGGGACACCGGGCGCATCCCCGGCGGCTCCGGCGGCGGCTCGGCCGCGGCCGTCGCCGCGAAGATGGCCCCGCTCGCCATCGGCACCGACACGGGCGGCTCGATCCGCCAGCCCGGCGCCGTCACCGGCACCTTCGGCGCGAAGCCCACGTACGGGTCGAACTCCCGTTACGGCCTCATCGCCTTCTCGTCCTCGCTCGACACCCCGGGTCCCGTGTCCCGCAACGCCCTCGACGGCGCGCTGCTGCACGAGGTCATCTCCGGGTACGACCCGCGCGACTCCACCGCGATCGACGCGCCCGTCCCGCCGGTCGTCGAAGCCGCGAAGGCCGGTGCGAACGGCGACCTGTCCGGCGTCAAGCTCGGCATCGTCAAGGAGTTCGCCGAGGGCGCCGACGCCGCCGAGCCCGGCGTCATCGCCGCCTACGAGGCCGGTGTCGAGCAGCTCGTGAAGCTCGGGGCCGAGATCGTCGAGGTCTCCTGCCCGTCCTTCACGTACGCGCTGCCGACCTACTACCTCATCGCGCCGTCCGAGGCCTCCTCGAACCTGGCCCGCTACGACGGCGTCCGGTACGGCCTGCGCGCCGGGGACGACGGCCAGCGCTCGCTCGAAGAGGTCATGAGCCTCACCCGCGAAGCCGGTTTCGGCCCGGAAGTGAAGCGCCGCATCATCCTCGGCACCTACGCGCTCAGCGCCGGGTACGTGGACGCGTTCTACGGCAAGGCCCAGCTCGTCCGCACGCTCATCAAGCAGGACTTCGAGAAGGCCTTCGAGTCGGTCGACGCGATCATCAGCCCGACCACGCCGTTCATCGCCTTCAAGTTCGGCGAGCGCACCGGCGACCCGTACCAGATGTACCTCGCCGACCTGTACACGATCCCGACCAACCTCTACGGCGGCCCGGGCGTCTCGGTGCCCGTGGGCCTTTCCGAGGGCATGCCCGTGGGTCTGCAGGTCATGGGCCCGGTCATGGGCGACGACATCACCTACCGCGTCGCGGCCGCCCTGGAGTCCACCCAGGACACCCTGCTCGCCGACACCGCGCCCGAGATCGAAGGGAAGTAATCGCGATGACCAAGTTGAACGACTACGACAAGGCCGTCGAGACCTACGAGCCCGTCCTCGGCCTCGAGACCCACATCGAGCTCGACACGCGCACCAAGATGTTCTGCGGCTGCTCGACCGCGTTCGGCGCCGAGCCGAACACGCAGACCTGCCCGGTGTGCCTGGCCCTGCCCGGTGCCCTCCCGGTCGCCAACAAGGCCGCGATCGAGGCCACCATCAAGATCGGCCTGGCCCTGAACTGCCACATCGCCGAGTGGACGCGCTTCGCCCGGAAGAACTACTTCTACCCGGACATGCCGAAGAACTTCCAGACCAGCCAGTACGAAGAGCCGCTGTGCGAGAACGGCTTCGTCGACGTGGTCGTGGACGGCAAGGAGTACCGCATCGAGATCGAGCGGGTCCACCTCGAAGAGGACACCGGCAAGACCCTCCACGTCGGCGGCGCGACCGGCCGCATCCACGGCGCCACCGAGTCGCTTGTGGACTACAACCGCGCCGGCATCCCGCTCGTGGAGATCGTCACCAAGCCCGTCCCCGGCACCGGCGCCCTCGCCCCCGAGGTCGCCCGCGCCTACACCGCCGAACTGCGCGACATCGTCCGCTCCCTCGGCGTCTCCGACGTGCGCATGGAGCAGGGGTCGCTGCGCTGCGACGTCAACCTCTCGCTCAACCTGCCCGGCGAGGAGTGGGGCACGCGCACCGAGACGAAGAACGTCAACTCGCTGCGCTCGGTCGAACGCGCCGTCCGCTACGAGGTGCGCCGCCAGTCCGCGCTCCTCGACGAGGGCACGCGGATCTTCCAGGAGACCCGCCACTTCCAGGAGACCACCGGCGAGACCCGCGCCGGACGCTCCAAAGAGGAAGCCACCGACTACCGGTACTTCCCGGAGCCCGACCTGGCCGTCATGGAGCCCTCCCGCGAGTGGGTCGAGGAGCTGCGCGCCGGACTCCCCGAGCTCCCGCGCAAGCGCCGCGAGCGACTCCAGGCCGATTGGGCCCTGGGGGACAAGGAGATGCAGTCGGTCGTCAACGCCGACGCGGTCGACCTGATCCAGGCCACCGTCGACGCCGGGACCACGCCGTCCGGTGCCGTCAAGTGGTGGCTCGGCGAGCTCTCGCGCCGCGCCAACGAGTCCGGCGACGAACTCGCCGCGCTCGCGATCACGCCGAAGCAGGTCGCCGAACTCCAGGGCATGGTCGACGACGGCCGCCTCAACGACAAGCTGGCCCGCCAGGTCATCGACGGCGTGCTCGCCGGTGAAGGCGACCCGGCCGACGTCGCCGCCAAGCGCGGCCTCGAAGTCGTCTCCGACACCGGGGCGCTCGAAGCCGCCGTCGACGAGGCCATCGCCGCGAACCCGGCCGTCGCCGACAAGATCCGCGGCGGCACCCACGCCGCCGCCGGGGTCCTCATCGGCGCGGTCATGAAGGCCACCAAGGGCCAGGCCGACGCGGGCACCGTCCGCCAGATCATCCTGGACAAGCTGAGCTAGGCGAACACGCGAGGGGCCGGGTCGTCAGATCCGGCCTTTTTGCGTTTCCTGTCCGTTCACTCCCAGTGTGAGCCGCGAGTCTTTGGGCACCCCAGAGAGCGATGTTGTTCACAAGTGATTGCTACCCTTGAGCGCGTCAGCAGAAGTGCGGCCGAAGGAGGTGGAGACCATGGGCGATGACCCCGGATCTAGTCGAGATACCGACGTGTTCTCCCTGTTTTCCTTTTACCGTGCCCCGCGTCCTCTTACATTGGAGCGGACGGGCTGACCTGCACTTCCTTCGCGGGTTAAGGGCACGGCCCTTTCCTCGTGTTTAGGAGGTGGCTGACATGGCACAGCTCATTCAGCCCATTTCGCCCGCGGCGGTAGACGAGCTCGCGGCACTCCGTCTGGAACTCGCCGACACCTCGACCGTCGAACTCGCCGAAGAACTGCCCCGCATGGAACTGGCCGACCAGGCCCTGCGCTTCCGGCTGCTCCCGAAGGACCGCGCGCTCGCCGTCTTCGAAGAACTCGACACCGTCCACCAGCAGGAACTCCTCGACGGACTCAAGACCGAGTTCGTGCGCGACCTGCTCGACTCGATGGAAGCGGACGACCGGGCCAAGCTCTTCGACGAGATGCCCGCGAAGGTCGCCACCCGCTTCCAGTCCCAGCTGAGCGCCGCCGACCGGCGCACCACCGCCCAGCTCCTCGGGTACGAACCCGAGTCCGCCGGGCGCATCATGACCCCCGACTTCGTGTCGCTGCGCGCCTCCATGACCGCCGCCGCCGCGATCGAACGCATCCGGCACCTGCGCGAACGCCCCCGCCACCTCGACGTGCTGCCGGTGACCGACGGCCACCGCAAACTCCTCGGCACCGTCACCCTCGCCGACCTCGTGAGCGCCGACCCCGACACGCCCGTCCACGAGCTCATCGCGGACGAGCACTACCAGGTCTCGACCGACACCGACCAGGAAGAGGCGGCCCGCCTCATCCAGGAGGCCAACCTCATCGCGCTCTCGGTCGTCGACCACGAGGAGCGCCTGGTCGGCCTCATCACCTGGGACGACGCCATGGAAGTCCTCGAAGCCGAGGACACTGAGGACGCCACGCTCGCCGGTGCGGCCGAGCCCCTGGAACGGCCGTACCTCTCCGCGGGCGTGTTCATGCTCGCGCGCAAGCGCGCCCTGTGGCTCACGGTGCTCGCCATCAGCGCCTCGCTGACGGTGACCGTGCTCAACACCTTCGAGGGCTACCTCGCGAACATGACCGTCTTGGCGCTGTTCATCTCCCTGCTCACCGGCACCGGCGGGAACTCGGGCTCGCAGGCGTCGGTCACGATCATCCGCGCCATGGCCGTCGGCGAGGTCCGCTTCTCCGACGTCTTCAAGATCATCTGGCGCGAAGCCCGTGTGGGCTTCGTGCTCGGCATCATCCTGGCGGTCATCGGCGGCCCGGTCGTCGGGTTCCTCTACGGCTGGGACATCGGGCTCATCATCGCCGTGACCCTGCTGTGCATCTGCACCTGGTCGACGTTCGTAGGCTCGTTCCTGCCGCTCCTGGCAAAGAAAGTGGGCATCGACCCGGCCGTCATCTCGGCTCCGATGGTCTCGACGCTGTGCGACGCTACCGGCCTGCTCATCTACTTCGGCGTGGCGGCCGTCGTCCTAGGGCCTGCGCTGACCGGCTGAACAGCGATGACGAAGGCCCTGCCGCCGTGCCGCGTCAGGGCCTTCGTCGTTATTCGGCCGCGAGTTCCGTCGCCAGGAACTCGGTGCGCTGCTGGATGGTCGCCTTCAGGGTCTCGGCCGCGCTGGCGACGTCGGCCCCGTTCGCTTCGGCCGCAGCCGCTGCGGTGTCGACCGCTTCCAGGGCCGCGCCGGAGGCGAACAGCGAGTCGTACAGCTCGTTGTAGGCCGCCATGTACTCGTCCTGGAAGGCCTCGGACGCGAGGAACCGCTCCTTGAGCTCGTTGCCTCCCATGCCGCCGCCGCCCATGCCGCCTTCCTCCATGCCTTCCGGTATCTCGCCGCCGCCGGGCATCTGGCCCTGCTGTTGCGTTTCAGCCGTTGCGGTCTCGTCGGTCGCGGCTTCTTCGGTGGCCTGCTCCTGGCCCGGGAACCCGCCGCCGCCCATGCCGCCGCCGATTGAGGCGGTCTCGTCCGGCGCGAGCTCCGCCGTCTGGAGCGTCAGGTCGACGTCCCAGGTCACGATGCTGATGAGCCCGGTCCCGTAGTCGTACCAGAGGTAGAAGTTCTTCCCCGGTCCGGCCATGTCGTCGCCGTTGGTGAGCAGGTTCTGCAGGGCCGTGTAGTTCGCGAACGACTCGATGTCGACCCAGTCGCCGAGCTCCGCGTCGAAGGTCGCGTCGTCGGCTTCACTGAGCCACTTCAGGAAGTCCACGAGCGGTTGCACATCCGCCGAGCCCTCCATGCTGACCTGCTTGAAGTCGTCCTCGTAGTCGTCGGGGTCCTCGCCCTGGTACTCGAAGCTGCCCGTGGACAGGGCCTTGTAGAGCACCCCGGCGCTCTCGCCGTACTCCTCCTCGGCCCAGGTCACGTCCATGATGTCCACGACCCGGCGGGTGACGCCCTCCGAGCCGTTGACCGACACCGTCGAGTAGTTCCAGTCGTAGGTAGCTTCCCCGCTGGCCTCGATGAGCTCCAGCGCGACCGCCTCGTTCAAGGTCGATCCGCTGCCGCCCATCGCGGACTCCACACGCAGGCTGATCTGCTGGTTCCCCTGGTAGACCTGGCCGTCGACGTACTTCGAGAAGTCGATGAGCCACGGCAGGCCCTCCGGCGAGTCGAAGCTGACCGACGAACCGGAGCCGCCGCCCATGCCGCCGCCGGGCATCTGGCCCCCGTCGGCCGGCATCTCCATGCCTTCGGGCATCTCCATGCCCTCAGGGAGCTCCATGCCCTCGGGCATCTCGCCGCCGCCGGGGAACTGCTGCTCCCCGTCCTCGGCGTTGCCGCCCATGGTCATCCCGCCGCCGAGCGCCGACAGCGTCGAGTTGCCCTTGAGGCGGATGCCCACGTCGGAGATGGTCACGCCGTCGATCGTGATGTCGGCCTTGATCCACTCCTTCTCGCCGGACTCCTCGAAGGTCGCCTGCATCTCCTCGAAGTCCGCGTCGCTGTACGACAGGCTGATCTCGTGCGCGACGCTCGTGTCGAACAGGTCGACCGTGCCCTGGATGTCGTTGGTGACCACGAACCCCTCGTTGGCGTCCGAGTAGACCAGGGCCGTGGCCCGCACGGTCCCGACCACCAGCGTGAGCACCGCGATGAGCCCGACCGACCCCGCGATGAGCTTCCAGTAGTGCCGGAGGCTCACCGGAATCCGGTGACGAATGCTCCTGGCGCCCATGGCTACAGGTCCGTCTGGTCGTAACCGGTCAGCACCGTGACCTGCTGGCCCTGCGTCACGTCGCGCAAGTCGCCGAGCAGCCCGGCCGCGTTCTTGCCCTTCTTCAGGCGCACGGTGTACGTCATCTCGATGAGCGCGCCGCCGCGGATCGTCTCGATACTGACCTGCTCGAACTCGTCGGTGTTGCGGATCAGGACGTCGTCGATCTGGTTCGAGTAGTCGTCGTCGGTGGGCACGTGGACCTTGACGACCTGGCGCTGCACGTTGTGCGCGAACCAGTTGAAGCGGTGCATGATGAGCATGACCAGGCAGACCACGACGGTGGCGATGACTGCCAGGAGGTAGAACCGGGTGCCGCAGGCCATGCCCACGCCCATCACCAGGAAGATGTACCCGACGTCGCGGGTCTCCTTGAGCGCGTTGCGGAACCGGATGATCGACAGGGCGCCGACGAGCGCGAACGCGCGCGCCACGTTCGAGCCGACGATCAGCATGATCACCGCGATGACCACGCCCATGATGATGAGGGTCTGCACGTACGACTGGCTGTACGAGACGTTCTGGTGCGTGCGGCGGTAGACGATGCCGATCACGCAGCTGAGCAGGAACGACAGGGTCAGCGAGATGGCGATGTCCGCCACGCTGAACTCGGCCGAGAGGTCGTTGAAGTTGGTCAGGAAGTCCATGGCTGCTTTCTGGATCTAGACGGAGGCGGAGACGGGTGCGGGGTTCGCGCGGACGGCGTAGTCGTCCTCGACGGGCAGGTGGAACACCGAGCGCGGGGCCAGGCCGTGCGCCTCGATGCTCTGGCAGTACTTGGAGATCCGCACGACGGACATGCCGAGGCGCGCGGCCGTGTCGGTGACCCAGTACGGGACCCTCTCATTGGCCTTGACCTCGACGATCGCCTTGTGCGGCGGGATGATGAGCCGGTTCTCGACCTCCGCGCCGAGGTGGAAGTCGCGGTCGCGGCCGCGCACCCGGTGGTCGATCGTGACGCGCAGGCCCAGGTCGGCGTCCGTCCCGAGGTAGGCCTCGCGGTTGTACGCCGTGATCGCGGTGGGCCGCAGCCCGTGCCCCTCGACCAGGCCCATGACCTCTTCGAGGAACGGCCGCTGCTCGGGGGAGTGGTCGATCAGGACCGCTTCATCGCACAGCTTGCGCGCCAAGAGGTACGGGACCCTGACGCGCCGCTTCTGCGTGACCCGGTTGACCCGCTGCTTGATCTCGATGAACACCGGGGTGTCGTCGGTGAGCTCGTGGCGGTCGCCGTACGCGCGCACCCGCAGCTTGCGGCGGAACCGCAGGCCCTCGATCTTCTCCCAGTAGTACCGCAGCGACGTCGAGTCGTAGTACAGGCTGGTCACCGGGTACCCGCCGCGCGTCGTGAACGGGTCGGCCTCCATGCGCGCGGCCAGCTCCTCGCGCAGCCGCGGCACCTCCTCATACGAGAGGAGGTACTTGATCTCGAACCGGTTGAACGAGTGCAGCGCGCTGGCCGTGCGCCGCAGCTGGCCCGGATCACTGGTGTCAGGCGGCATGCCTGTTCCGCTCATCGGCGCTCCTTGTCGTTGGGAACGCGATGAGTGAAACCGGGGCGACTCGGACTGAACCCCGGGTTAACTCAAGATGACCTCAGGAAATCGGCGGCTCACCAGGACCGGGCGGCGCGCACGAGCACCTCGTGGACGCGCCCCGTGGCGATATCGGCCTTCGCGGAGCGGCGCCGCACCAGGTAGATGGTGTTGAACGGGGTGTTCGGCGGGTGGTAGACGATCTCGATGGCGCGGGCGTCGAGCGCGTCCTTGCACAGGTAGGTCGGCAGCACCGACATCCCGAGTCCGGCCCGCACGGCGTTGAGGACCGAGCGCAGGTCCGGGACGACGATCGACCCGGTGAGGTCGGGGAACCGGTTGTAGACGACCCGCCAGTAGCGGCGCACCACCGGCAGGTCGGGGGCGTAGGCGATGACCCGGCACTCCGGCGGGAAGTCCCCGGTGGCGCGCGCCTCGGCCGGGACGCCCCGCAGCGGCTCGTACCCGGCAGGGGCGACGAGCACGAACTGCTCGTCCACCAAGGGAACCGCGGAGAGGTCGCTGCGGCCCGGTTTGGTGGTGGAGACGACGAGGTCGTACCGGCCCGTGCCGAGTCCCTTGAGGAGCGTGTCCGGGAGGCCGTGGATCGCGTGGACGCGGATGCCGAGCGACAGGCACTCGTGGAGCGCGGGGATGACCGCCATGCCCAGCAGCTCGGCCGGTCCGGCGAGATAGACCGTGGGTTCGGTGCCGCTGTTGCCGTCTGAGTGCCGGTTCCACAGTGTCTCAAGGGCGTCCATGTGGGCGGCGATGTCGGTGGCGAGCGCGTCGGCCTGCGGCAGCGGCGCCGCGCCTTGCGGCGTGCGGTCGAACAGGTCGCAGCCGAGCTGCTTCTCAAGATTGCGGATCTGCGCGGTGACGCCGGGCTGGGAGAGTCCGAGGTGGATCGCTGAGCGGGAGAACGAGCCCGTCCGGTAGACGAACATGAAGGTGCGGAGCAGGTTCAGGTGCACAGGTGCCCTCCGAGAGACCGTGAACAGCGGAGGGGACCGTGCCCAGAGGGTATCGGGCGCCCGCCACCGCGGGTCCCCGGAAAAAGCAGGCGCCCGGCCCCTGCCGGGACCGGGCGCCGGAGCCGGGCGTCAGGACAGCTCGGCGACCACCAGCTTGGCGACCTTCTCCGCCGAGGCGGGGTTCTGGCCGGTCACGAGCCGCTGGTCGGCGACGGCGTACTCGCCGAACTTCGGGCCGCCCTCCCACTTCGCGCCGAGCTCGGTCAGGCGCTCCTGGAGGAGGAACGGCACGGTCGTGTCGAGGCCGACCGCGACCTCCTCCTCATCGGTGAAGGAGTTGACCTTCTTGCCCGCCACCAGGTACGAGCCGTCGGAGAGCTTGATGTTGACGATCCCGGAGGGGCCGTGGCAGACGGCGGCGACGACGCCCCCGGCCTCATAGATTCGCGCGGCGAGGGACGCCAGCTCCTCGGAGTCGGGGAAGTCCCACATGGTGCCGTGCCCGCCGACGTAGAAGATCGCGTCGTACTCGGCCGCGTCCACTTCGGCGGGGCTCGGGGTCGACTTGAGGCGCGCGTCCTCGGTGTTGAGGAAGTCCTTCTGGACCGGGTCGTCCTCCTTGTACCCGTCGCGCGGCGGCTCGCCGCCCTTGACGGAGACGAAGTCGACCGCGAAGCCCGCGTCCTTGAAGACCCGGTACGGGTGCGCCGCCTCCGAGATGTAGAAGCCGGTCTTGCGGCCGGTGTCGCCGATTTCGCCGTTGCTGGTGAGTGCCAGCAGGACCTTCTTGCTCATGGGTTTCCCTTTCGAGTGTGTTTCTCTATCGGCCGGCGGCCGGGCGCGCGCCCGGCCGCCGGTGTCCTTCAGGCCCTAGCGGCGGCCGCTTCGGGCAGGTCGCCGAGGCCGATGGCCTCGACGCCCAGGGCGGCGGCTCGCGCCGCCTGGTCCGGTGTGCTGTAACCCCATCGGGCCCACAGCGCCCTGGCGCCGGTCTCGCGGACGCGGAGCACGTTGTCGAGGTTGTCGTCGATGAAGACCGCCTCGCCGGTGCCGATCCCGGCCTCCGCGCACAGGCGCCGCACTTCGGCGGCCTTGTCGTGGCATTCGCCCGACACGGCGCCGATGTACTGCCCGAGTCCGTTGGCGGCCAGGATCTCCCGGACCGACGGCTCGTCCTTGGCGGTGACGATCGCGACCGGGCCGGCGCCCGCGATCAGGTCCGCGATGCCCGGGTAGAGCGTGTGCATCGCGGCCCAGGCCGCCGGGTCGGCCTCGCGGAGCCGGTCGCGGGCCGCCGTGGCGTTCGCGGCGAAGGCCTCGACGGCCCGCGGGTCGATCCCGGCGAAGCGCCGGTCGAACTCCCGCTGGTCCGCGATGGTCTCCGCGCCGAGCTCGTGCGCGACCATGAAGTGCCCGAGGGTGCGGCTGAAGGGCCGCACCGTCCGGAACCGCTCGGTGAACGACGCCGGCATCCGCGCGATGACGTCGTCGGCCAGGAGCAGCGCCGGGCGGGGGTGGACCCCGAGCCAGGTCACGGCCGCGCACTCCTCGAACGCGTCGGCGATGACGCCGTCGAAGTCGAGGACGAGCATCAGGCGTCCAGCTTCTCGACGGTCTCGAAGACCGCCTTCATGAACGTGCCGACGTACGCGTAGTACGAGCAGGTGATGATGTTGCCGTCGACGATGACGTCGCTGTCGACCACCTCGGCCCCGGCGTTGATCACGTCGTCGCGCAGGCCGATGTACGCGCAGGCCTTGCGGCCCTTGAGGACTCCGGCGCTGACCATGATCCACGGGCCGTGGCACAGGCCCGCGACGACCTTGCCCTCCCGGTCCATGCCGGCGAGGAAGTCGAGCACCCGCCGGTCCTGGCGGACCCGGTCGGGGGCCTCGTGCCCGCCGGTGAGGATGACCGCGTCGTACTCGGCGGTGTCGAGGTCGTCGAAGCCGACGAGCGGCGAGGCGGTCTTGTCCATCGGGAGTGGGACGCCGTACTTGCCGATGACGCCCTCGCCGTTCTTGGTGGCGATGTCGGCCTGCCAGCCCTCTTCAAGCAGCCGGTAGTAGGTGTAGACCACGTCGTGGTCCTGGAAGCCGGGGCCGGTGATGATGACTGCGCTGCGGGTCATGAGGGGATGCCTCCCTTGTGGTCGGGACGGTTGACGACGAGGTATGCGGTGTCGGTGTCGGGGCGGCGCCCGTCCTCGCCGGTGAGGATGTCGACGTCCCGCTGGACGGCTCCGGAGAGGGAGAGCGGCACGTAGAACATGTCGCCCTCCGAGCGCCGGTAGAACACGTCGTAGCCGGTGCGCACCGCGAAGTGCGTGCGCCGGTCGGGGGCGGTGCGGCGGATGCGCGCGTGGGGGCGGCCGCGCACGGGCCGCATGGGGTGCGGCGCGTCGGCGTGGTCGGCCTCGTAGGGCTCGCCGGCGCGCTGGTACCCGTCTTGGAGCCGCATCAGGTCGAACTTGTTGCGGGGCGTCTCGACCTCGATGAGCTGCAGGGCTTCGTCGCCCGTGCTGCGGGTCGAGTGGAAGGCGCCGGGCGCGATGCACAGCGCGCTGCCGGCCTTGATCTCCACGCTCTGGGAGAGCCCGGTGGTGACGCCCTGCCCGGCGAGGCAGAGCAGGTAGGTGACCTTCCGGGGGTGGACGTGCGTCGAGGTCGCGTGCGGCGACTCGATGTGCAGCGCCCAGCAGTCGAAGAAATCGTCCACATAGGCCCGGTACTCGTACCCCCACGGCTTGGGGATGACGTTGTCGAGGTAGGTGTCGGCGTCGAAGTGCTCGATGCCGGCCCGCATCCCCGACTCGGCGAGCCCTTGCAGCCTCTCGATATCGCGGGCCGTGACCGGGAACGGAACCGGCCGGTTGATGCGCGCCCCTGGGGGCGCCGCGACTTGCGGTGTCGATTGCCTGTACATTGCTGGTTCACCTCAATCTGAGACGCATTCATCTCAATCGCGGCGAGGATTCCCGCCTGGTGTCCTTGCTCGTTCATGGAAACAGGACTGAGCGGGGCCGTCCAATGAAGAAACCTTGAGGTGGATGAAGATACTGCTATGAGTGCAGGTAGCAAGCCCGAGTTGCATATCGTTCCGAAATAAGATCTAGATCACATCGCCATTTTTTCGGCCTTTAGCGCGCTCCAGTGGCAATTCCCCTATGCCCCCTGAAGGTTTTGTTATTTGCCAAACCGCGACCATCCGGGATTGACTTCGTAATCGTGCGGAGCGGCAATCGCCGCCGCCGAATCCATCGCCGAAGGAAACCGGTACGAATCATGCGCACTCGCAGCAATCTGGAATCGAAGAACCTCGGACCCGTCAATGCGATCGACTCGATCGCCGTCCTCGGATACGAGGCCTGCAGCGAACAGGACACCATCACCCCGCTCGAGATCTTCAAGGGCGCCGCCATGGTCCTGGCGGGCAGCATCGCCCCCTGGCAGCGCGAGGTCCAGCCCCGCCGCCTCGACGTCCGGCTCGTCGGGCTCAACCCCGGCGTCATCAAGATGCAGATGGGCACCGAGGTCGTGCCCGACGCCCTCCTGGGCGAGAACGACCTCTACGACGTCCTCTACATCCCCGGCGGCGTCGGCTCCGGGGCCCTCACCGACGACGAGCGGCTCCACAAGATCATCCGCAAGCACCGCGACGCCGGGAAGGTCATCGCCGCCAACTGCTCCGGCGTCGGCGTCATCGCCCGCGCCGGCGTCCTCGACTCCGACCCGGTCACCTGCGTCGCCGCCGTCGCCCGCGGGCTCCGGGAGGAGGGCTTCAACGTGCCCGTCGCCCGTCGCATGTGGATCGGCAACCCCCGGGCCCGGACCTGGACCTTCACCGGGTCCTACGGCATCAACGGCGGCACCGTCGCCATGGTGTCCCACTACTTCGGACGCGAGGTCGGCACCATCGTCTCGATGATGTTCGACACCCTCGGCGGCATCGGCGACGTCATCTTCGACGAGATCGGCCCCGAGTTCTACCAGCACCCCGACCTCGAAGCGTCCTTCCAGGACTTCTTCCAGGACATGCTGCTGCCCAAGCCCGAAGCGGCCGCGGCCTAGGAGGACGACATGCCACCGCGCATCACCCCCGCCGACCTGCGCGACCTCGACTGGATACGCGGGGCGCTGCAGACGGCGATCAGCCTCGAGCACGCCACCATGCCGCTCTACTGCGCGGCCATGTACTCGCTCGAAGTCCAGAACTACCCGAGCTACAACACCATCCGCAGCGTCCTCATGGAGGAGATGGTCCACATGGCCACGGCGGCCAACATGGTCGCCGCCCTAGGCGCCTCGCCGAACCTCCGCGACCTGGCCCCGTCCTACACCGGGCGCGGCCTCCCCGGGGGCGTCGCCCCGGACCTGCCGGTCGTCCTGGCACAGCTCTCCGCACCCCAGCTGGAGAACTTCATGCGACTGGAGGCCCCGGAGTTCATGCTCCCCGAACCGGAGCGCCGCTCCCCGTACCCGACGATCGGCTCGTTCTACGAGGCGATCCGGGACGCCGTCAAAACCCATGCGGCGGACGTGCGCCGCGCTGTAGCCGCCGGAGGCCCCGCCAACCAGGTGGGGGGCAACCTCGGCTACCCCGTCTTCGAACCCGACGACGCCGACCCGGTCGAGCGGTTCCTCGAAGCCCTCGACCTCATCACCGAACAGGGCGAGGGCGCCGGCGCCGACACCATCGCCGCAGGCGAGGCCTTCCAGCGCGAGGGCTCCCACTACGCGCGGTTCGCTGAACTGCGCTACGGCCGCCGCTACCTCGAACCCGAGGACGACGCCGGCATCGGCCCCGACAGCGAGGAGCGGTTCTTCCGCGGCGAGGCGATCGCCTGGCCCGTGGTCATCAACACCCTCGCCGTCCCCGCCGACGGGTACGACGCGGTCCTCGCCGCCGACCCCGACGCCGCCGAGGTCCGCAAGGAGCTCGAAGGCTTCGACGACGCCTACACCCAGATGATGGCCGCCCTCGACGACGCCTGGAACGGGCCCGCCGAGACCTGGTGGCCGAGCCTCGGCGCGGCCGTCACCCAGATGGACCAGATGCGCGTGCGCTCGTGCTTCAACATCATGCGCCACCAGGTCCCCGAGCAGGCCGTCGAGCGGCTCGCCCGGCTCTACCCGCGCGAGCACCGCACGCTCGCCGAGTACACCCACCTCGACGCCCCGGTGTTCTACGGGCCCCGATTCATCAACGCCGCAGGCAAATGAAGCGGCGGCCGCCCCGCCCCGGCGGGGCGGCCGCCCACCGGCTCTGCCGTTCAACCATGGAGATGACACACCCATGACCATCGCCGACGAGACCTCCCGGCGGGCCGCCCCGCCGGCGGGCCCGCCCGGCACCAGGCTCAAGTTCGCGGGCATCGTCGCCGGCAACTTCCTGGTGCTCCTGGACGCCTCCATCCTCAACGTCGCCCTCCCCGACCTCCGCGGCGACCTGAACGCGCCCGCCGCGGCCCTGCCGTGGTCGGTCGACGCCTACACCGTCGTGTTCGCCGGGCTCCTCCTCGCCGCAGGCTCCGTCGCCGACCGGCTCGGCCCGCGCCGCGTCTACCGCATCGCGCTCATGGGCTTCGCGGTCGTCGGCGCCCTGTGCGCCCTCGCGCCGTCCATCGGCTGGCTCATCGCCGGACGCGCCGTCATGGGCGTGGCCGCCGCGGGCCTCGTGCCGACCTCCCTGGCGCTCCTGGCCGCCATGTACCCCGACCCGGCCCGCCGCTCCCGCGCGATCGGCGCGTGGGCCGCGATCACCAGCATCGGCCTCATCACCGGCCCGCTCATCGGCGGCGCCCTCGTGGAGTACGGCGACTGGCGGCTGGTCTTCCTCGTCAACCCGCCGATCGCGCTGGCCGCCTACCTCGCCGCCCGCTCGTTCGCCGAGAACCGTTCGGGCACCGGCAAACCCGTGGACTGGGCCGGGCTGGCCCTGTCGACCCTCGGGCTCACCGCGCTCACGTTCGGCCTCATCGACGCGGGCACCGGCGGCTGGGACCGGCCGCTGCCGGTCATCGCCGTCGCCCTGGCCGCAGCGGCCTTCGCGGCGCTGGTCGCGGTCGAGCGCCGGGTCGCCGCCCCGGTCCTGCCCGCCGCGCTGTTCTCGCTCAGCCGCGTCCGGTCCTCCATCGTGGCCGGTGTCGTCGCCTCGTTCGTCTTCTACGGCGTGCTGTTCGCGCTGACGCAGTGGATGGTCGAGGAACGCGGCCTCTCGCCGCTGCGCACGGGCCTGGAATTCCTGCCCATGACGCTGCCGATGTGCTTCCTGCCGTGGGTGGCCGGGCGGCTCACCGCCCGGTTCGGCGCGCGGCCCGTGATCCTCACCGGCCTCGCCCTCGACACGCTCTCCGGGGCGCTGCTCATCTTCGCGGGCCCCGACGCCTCACCGGTCCTCATCGTCGCCGCGCAGATCGCGCTCGGCGTCGGCAGCACCATGGCCATCCCCGCCGCGACCGCCGAGATGGCCGGGTCGGCCCCCCGCGAACTGGCCGCGACCGGCCAGGGCGCGTTCAACGCCGGACGCCAGGCCGGGTCCGCGCTCGGCGTCGCCGTCCTCGGCACCATGGCGACCCTGAGCGGCTCCGGCATCGTGCTCGCGGCCGCCGGGCTCACCGCCCTGATCTGGGTCGCCGGCGCGCGCCGGAAGCCCGCCTGACCACCGAAGGGAAACCGCAATGATCACCGTCACCGCACGCCAGCTCGTCAAGCCCGGCAAGGAAACCGAACTCGAGGCCCTCATGGCGGGCCTCGCCGCCGACATCCTCGCCAACGAACCCGGGTGCCTCCGCTTCGACTACGTCAAGTCCGAGGCCGACCCCCTCGACCGCCTCGTCGTCGAGGAGTACCGCGACGAGGCCGCGCTCGAACTCCACAAAGGCACCGACTACCTGCGGGACTTCATCCCCGGGCTGCTCGACTGCCTCCGCGAGCCGCCCGAGGTCAACGTCTACCGCAATGTGGACCCGGCCCCGCGCCTCCCGGACTCCTTCTTCCACATCGGCGTCGTCGTCCCCGACCTCGGCGCGGCGACCGCCCGATACAGCGAGGTGTTCGGCATCGAGTTCACCGAGCCCGCCGTCTTCGACATCCCGCGCCTGGAGGACCCCGAACCCCACCCGGGCAAGATGACCGCCGCCTTCTCCCGCACGCAGGAGCCCTACTTCGAGCTCATCCAGGCCGACGGCGACGGCATCACCTCGCTCGGCCACGCCGGGAAGATCCTCTACTACGGCGTGTGGGAGGACGACATGGCCGGCCGCCTCAAAAAGCTTGAAGCGCAAGGCATCGGCGTCGAGGCCTACTTCCGGACCGAGGCCGACGCCGTGCCGTTCGCGCTCATCACCGCGCCCGACCTCCTCGGCGTCCGCATCGAGTACGTCGACGCCAAGGACCGGGCCGCGATCGCCGAATGGGCCCGCACGGGCCGCTACCCCGGCGGCATCGGCGCCTCCTGACACCCGACACCGAAAGGGAACGAGGACAACCCATGAACGACAACGCACCGGTCACGCTCATCACCGGGGCCTCGGGCGGCATCGGG
The DNA here is from genome assembly GCF_055586545.1 of Glycomyces sp. NPDC050141. Taxonomy (NCBI): domain Bacteria; kingdom Bacillati; phylum Actinomycetota; class Actinomycetes; order Glycomycetales; family Glycomycetaceae; genus Glycomyces; species Glycomyces sp. NPDC050141. The sequence continues at coordinate 70,593 of NZ_JBVJHZ010000001.1, forward strand.
GCCGCGCTGGCCCTGCTGCTGCTCGGACGCGGCCACCTGGTGGCGGCCGTGGGCCGCGACGAAGGGCGGCTGGCGAAGCTCGCCTCCCGCGCCGGGGACCCGGACCGGCTCCTGACCGTGACCGCCCGGCCCGACGAGTACGACGAGGTCGAAGCGGCCGTCGAAGCCGCCGTCGGCCGCTTCGGCAGGCTCGACCACGCCGTGGCGAACGCCGGTTTCTCCACGCACGACACCGTCGCCGACGGCGACCCCGGTCAGTGGCGCGACATGGTCCTGACCAATGTGCTCGGTCCCGCCCTGCTCGTCCGCGCGGCCCTCCCGGCCCTCAGACTCACCAAGGGCCGCATCGTGTTCGTCGGCAGCGTCGCGGGCGTCAAGCACACGCCCGGGAACGTCTACTCGGCCACCAAATGGGCCGTCTCGGGGCTCGCGGAGAACACCCGGATGCTGGTGACCGCCGACGGCGTGGGCGTCAGCCTCATCGCGCCGGGCAAGGTCGAGACCCCGTTCTGGGACAACCGGCCCACCGGCATGCCGCCCGGCCCGGTGCTCGCGGCCGACCAGGTCGCCGAGTCCATCGCGTGGGTCCTGGCCCAACCGGCGGGCACCGACGTCAACACGGTCGTGATCCGCCCGACTGGCCAGCCGGTCTGACCGCCGTGCCGCCGCGCCGCTCCCGTTGCCCGAGTCGAGTAGCCTCTTCCAGGGGACTGAACGCACTGCGTGCTTCCTCAATGGACACAAGGGACTCGAGGGGGCGGGACGGCGTGGCGGTGCAACTGGGCTGGCTGCGGACCTTCGCGGCCGTCTACCGGCTCGGCTCGTTCACCAAGGCCGCGCAGAGCCTCGAACTCTCGCAGCCCGCGGTCACACAGCAGGTCCGCAACCTCGAGAAGGAACTGGGCCGCCAGCTCTTCGACCGCACGCCCGCCGGAGTCCGCCCCACCACCGCCGCCGAAGGCCTCATCCGCGAGATCCGCGGCCCGATGGCCGTCCTCGAAGGCGTCCTCGAACGCAACTTCGGCGAGCAGCGGCTCGACCGGCGGCCGCTCCACGTCGGCGGGCCCGTCGAGTTCCTCACCCACCGGGTCCTGCCCGCCGTCGGCGACCTCACCGCCTCGGGGCTGCGCCTGCGGTTCGAGTTCGGCCTCGCCGACGAACTGCTCACCCGCCTGGCGGGCGGCGACTTCGACCTGGTCGTCTCCACGGTCCGGCCCCGCCTGCGCGGCGTCACCGCGACCGCCCTGGTCGACGAGGAGTTCGCCCTCGTGGCCTCGGCCGACCTGGCCTCCCGGATCTCCGCCGAACGCCTCGCCGAGCACGGCCCGCGCGAACTCGAGAGCCTGCCGCTCATCGCCTACGCCGAGTTCCTGCCGATCGTTCGCCGCTACTGGCGCGATGTCTTCGACTCGGTGTCCACCGTGGCCCCCGCGATCGTCGTCCCCGACCTGCGCGGCGTGCTCGCGGCCGTCAAAGCCAGCGGCGGGATCTCAGTGCTCCCGACCTACCTGTGCGCCGACGACCTCGCCGCGGGCGAACTCGTGCTCCTCTTCGAACCCGAGATCCCGCCGATCAACACCCTCTACCTGGCGACCCGCCCCGGCGAACTCGCCCAGACCGACCTCGCATCGCTCCACGAGCACCTGCTCGCGCACGTCCGCTAACTCGCCCGAAGGCGTCGGCGTCGCGGTCTCCCCCTGGATCTCGGCCTCGTCGACCTGGTCCTCAGTCGGGATCACCGTCCGGTCGAGCGTCACATCGGTCTCCGTGCCGGAGCCCACCGAGATCGAGTCGTACGCGGTGAGCGCCTTCGTCGTCGGGTCGAAGTAGAGGACGTCCATCTCCATCCGCATCGGGTCCTCGGACTGGAAGTTCCGCAGCCCGGCCGCGCCCGTCGAGCCCTCGACCATGAGCATCGTGCCGTCCCCGAGGTCCTGCACGGCCCGCTCGTGCGTGTGCCCGGCCAGGACCAGCGGCACGATCCCCGTGAGCGGCAACGCCATCGGCGGCTCGTGCACCATCGCCACGTCCGCCCCGCCCGCCTCGGTGACGGCCTGCGCCAGCCGCTCGCCCGACTCGGTCAGCATCTGCTGCGCGTACTCGCTCGACGGCTGCGCGCCCTTGTCCGGCGTGAACCGCGGGTCGGCGACGCCGCCGAACCGCAGCCCTGCGATCTCCTGCACCTCGCCGTCGAGCACGACCACGTTGTCGTAGGCCGAGAGCGCGGCCACCGTCGTCACCGAGTCGTGGTTGCCCTTGACGAACACGTACGGCACGTCGATCTGCTCCACGCCCCGCGAGAAGATCTCGGCCTCCTGCTCCGAGCCCCAGTCGTTCATGTCCCCGGTGTCGGCCACCGCGTCGATGTCGAACTGGTCGACCACCGACTCCATGAGGTGCCAGGCGGACGGGTTCAAGTGGATGTCGGAGACGTGCAGGACCCGGATCGAGTCGTCCTGGATGCCCAGCTGCGGCATGTCCATCGCCAGCGCGTAGAACTCGGAGATGTTCGTGACGAACTTCTGCAGGTTCGCCACGTACTCCTCGTAGTTCACGGCGATGTCCTCGGCGTTGCCGACCACGCTGGGCGCGTAGGCGAGCAGGCCCTCGTAGCGCGGCTGCGAGATCGACTCCGGGCGCATCGTCGTCGCCGCGTACCCCATGAGCGCCGCCGTCACCGCGAGCGAGGTCAGCCCGGTGAGCAGCGCCCGCCGCATGGTGCGGAACGCGAGCGCGCCCACGAGCAGCCCGCACAGCGTGACGATCGCGAGCGCTTCGGCGACGACCCGCACGACCGCGTCGGTCACGTCCGACGCGAGGCTCTTGGAGGCGCTGGTGACGCCGCCGGGAGTGTTGATGATGTCCTGCGCCTCTTCAGGGTCGACCGAGTCGAGGCTGAGGTTCAGGCCCACGGGCCCGTCGTGGCTGTCGAAGATGACGTCGCCCAGCGGCGGGATCGTCACGACGGTCTCGCCCGACAGGTCGGGGTGCAGCGACACGGTGGTGTCGAACGGCCCGATGTCGGCCTTGGTGCCGCCGACGAGCGCGAGGCCGCCCGCGGCAGCGCCGGTGCCGACGAAGAGGATCGCGGCGACCACGGCGACCTGCCGGGCCCGCTGGGACCGCCTGAGCCGCGTCCAGCCCGCTCTCGATCTGCGCCACAAGGACTTCGCGGCGTCCTCGATGCGGTGCAGTGCGGCGGCGAGCCGGTCGTTCATCCTCGGGCCTTCCTCTCGCGGTGCGTCGTGCTGCCTAGACCCGGCCTTGGGCCGCGTAGCTGGTGGAGAAGCGGATGATGCGGTCGTCGGCCTCGTCCGGGGTGCAGCCGCGCTCCTCGGTGCAGTTGCCGTCGCGGTTGGAGGTCGTCACCCAGAGCATCCCGTCGGGGCCCATGGCGACTGATCGTAGTCGACCGAACTCGTTGACAGCGGTCGCTTGGGGCTCGGATGCGGGGGTGCCGGACTCGTCGAACCGGACGGTCCAGAGGCGCTGGCCGCGAAGGCAGGCGGTGACGAGGGTGTCGTCGAGGAAGACCGCTCCGGCGCAGGAGGCCTCGAACGGTTCCCAGGTCAGGGCCGGGTCGGCGTAGGCCGCTTCGGTGTCGGCGCCCTCGAACCAGGGCCAGCCGTAGTTGTTCCCGGGTTCGATGAGGTTGACCTCGTCGGCGGCGTCTTCGCCGAACTCGGTGGCGTAGAGCTGCCCGGCGGCGTTCCAGGCGAGGCCCTGGACGTTGCGGTGGCCGAGGGTGTAGACGGGCGAGTCGGGGAAGGGGTTGCCCGCGGCGGGTTCGCCCGCGGTGGTGATGCGGAGGATCTTGCCGCCCAGCAATTCCGGGTCCTGGGCGCTCTCGCCGTCGCCGCCGTCGCCGGTGGCGGCGTAGAGGAAGCCGTCGGGGCCGAACTCGAGGGCGCCGCCGTTGTGGTCGGGGCCGAGGGGGATGCCGGTGAGGATCGGTTCGGGGGCGGCGTCGGAGGACGTGTCGATCTTCGCGATGCGGTTGTCGGTGTCGGTGGTGTAGTACGCGTAGATGATCGAGTCGGTGGCGTACTCGGGGGAGACGGCGAGTCCGAGGAGGCCGCCTTCGCCGATGTCGCTCACTGCGACCGTGGCCAGTTCGGCGGGTTCGCCCGCGGTGCCGTCCTCGGCGAGGGGGATGGTGAGGATGCGGCCCGTGGTGCGCTCGCCGACGACGGCGGTGCCGTCGGGCAGGAACTCCAGGCCCCACGGGACGTCGAGGCCTTCGGCGACGACGTCCATGAACGAGGTCTGCTCTTCGGGTGCGCCGCTGGGGGTCGGGAGGTTCGGGGGCTCGCCGACCTCGGGCTCGGGCGGCTCGCCGAAGGAGCACGAGGCGAGCGTGAGTGCGGCGGCGGCGGCCGCCGCGGCCGGGAGCAACCTGCGCAGCATGGGCCCAAGACTATAGTCTCGGGCCGACGCGGCTGACGCGCTGTTTTCCACGCCCCACCGGTTCCCCGATTCGCCCGCCGCCAACCCCCGCCCAAGATCCTATAGGATATGCGACACCGACCGAGAGGATGCGCCGTGAAGGTTTGGATCGCACACGAGCAGGGGCGCGCCATGCTCGGCGCGCTTCCCGAAGGCGTCGAGGTCGAGGTCTACGACGGGCGCGGCGACTACCCCTCCGACCCGGCCTCCCTCGACTTCTGGGTCCCGCCGTTCCTCGCCCAGTCCAAGGTCACGACCCCCTTGCGGGACATGACCTCCCTCAAAGCGATCCAGCTGCTCAGCGCGGGCGCCGAGGTCTGGGTCCCGGCCGTCCCGCCCGGCGTGGTCCTGTGCGACGCGCGCGGCGTCCACACCGGTGTCACCGCCGAGTGGACGATCGGCGCGGTCATCGCCTCCATGCGCGGCTTCGACGTCTTCGCGCGCAAGCAGACCCGCCACGAATGGAAAGTCGAGTGGACGACCACCGCGGTCGGCAAGCGGGCCCTGGTCGTCGGTGCGGGCGACATCGGCGAGAAGGTCGCCGACGTGCTCACCGTGCTCGGCGTCGAGGTCGAGAAGGTGGCGCGCCGCGAACGCCCGGGCGTCCACCCGATCGACCGTATCGAGACGCTCCTGCCGGACTTCGACATCGTCATCCTGATCCTGCCGCTCACCGACGCCACGCGCGGCCTCGTGGACGCGAAGTTCCTGTCCCGCATGAAGGACGGCGCGCTGCTCGTCAACGCCGCGCGCGGCCCGATCGTCGACACCGACGCCCTCGTCGCCGAGGTCGCCTCGGGCCGCCTGCGCTGCGCCGTCGACGTCGTCGACCCCGAACCGCTGCCCGCCGACCACCCGCTGTGGGACCTCGAAGGCGCCCTCATCACCCCGCACGCGGGCGCTTCGGTCGACGGCACACTCGACCGCGCCTACGCCCCCGTGGGCCCCCAGATCCGCCGCTTCGCCGCAGGCGGGCCCCTGGAGAACGTGGTCAGCGAGGGCTACTAGTCCTCTTCGGTCCCCTCGGACTTGAGCTCCTGGCCGCCGATCTCCAGGACCTGGGGGAGGTTCTCGGGCTTGAGGGGGTCGAGGCGGACCTGGGACTGGTCGTCCAATATGGCCGCCACGCCCTCGTTGCCAGTGGCGAAGCCGTCGATGTGCTTCCAGGCGATCGTGCGGCTGGTGAACATGCCGCGCACGGAGATGCCCTCGCTGGTGACGTCGATGCCGGAGCGCCACGCCCACATGGAGACCGCGACCGGCGCGAGCAGGAGCGCGAGCCCCACGACCGCCGAGAACACGCCCCACACGGGCCGCTCGACGATGAGCGCCACCGACAGCGGCGTCACCGTCAGCCAGGCGACGAAGGCCGCGCCGGTGACCGCCGCCGGGCGGCGGACCCGCAGCCTGCGGCCGCGCCGCTGGGCGCCGAGGATCGGACCGGTGGAGGCATCGGTACTCGTCATGGCACCAGCCTGACACACCCGGGCGCGGGGGACGCAAAGTGGCCGGTCCGGTTTCTGTCGGATTGTCGCTTGACGTGCCCGCCGAACGTGGCACGATCACCTCAACAGCAGCGGCACAAGCCTGGTGGGGGTGGACGTGGCCGTCAAGATCACATTCCGTCCGACGACGCGCCAGGTGCTCGGCCGGGCGCTGTTCCTCTCCGGCCTCTCGCTCGTCGCCGCCCTCGTCCCCGCCGTCGCTTATATGCTCGCCGTCGGCCACTGGTACCACTACACCCTGCTCGCGCTGTTCCTCTTCGCGATCGCCGTCGCTATCGGGGTCGCCTACGCGGGCGCGCGCAACCGCGGGGTCGTGCTCGACGAGCGCGGCATCCACCCGCTCAAGGCCGTCGCCTCCCAGAAGCACACCGAGCGCTTCGCCGCGTGGACCGACATCGCCGACATCCGGGCCGAGCGCCGCGCCAGCCGGACCGTGCCCGTCGTCTACCTCCTCGACCCCGAGCAGAAGCCGTGGCGGCTCCAGGCCCCGTACTCGGGCCGCGTCCTCTCGGTCGACGACGAGCTCGACGAGAAGATCTTCGTGATCCGCAGCCTCTGGGACGCGTACAAGCGGGGCCTGCCGAGCCACCGCCAGCGCCCCTAGCTGCATCGATGGACATCACTGCCTTAAGTATCGCGGGCATCACCGAAACAATCGAAACTGTTCAGTACTTGTTCAGTAGTGATGAGCTTGTATGCGATTGCCAATCGTGACGCTATCGTGACCTTCGTGGCGACTTACCAGCCTTGACCCCGATTTTGCGGTGCCGTAACCTCACCGCTATTACCGGTAACTTCCGGAGTTTTTCCGGAAATAGTTTCGATAATCGGCGCGGCCGTGCAGGGCCGCGCCACCACCCCCTCCGGCCCCCGGCCGTCTGAACCCGGAAGGAGCGCTCACCGATGAGCACTCAGCAGCCCCGTTCCAGCCTGTCCGCCAAGAACCTCCAGTGGCCCGACCCCGCCCTCAGCCGCCGCGGCCTCGTCCTCTCCGGCGGCGCCGCCCTCGCCGCGTCCGCCGCCGGATGCAGCTTCTTCTCCACCGAGAACGACTCCGGCGAAGGCGGCGGCGACAAGGGCAAGGAAGCCCCGATGCTCGCCGAGCGCGTCGAAGCCGGCGACCTCCCGCCCGTCGAGGAGCGCCTGCCGAAGGAACCGCTCGTCGTCAAGGTCGCCGAGGACATGGGCCGCTACGGCGGCACCTGGAACAGCGCCGTCACCGGCGCCTCCGACGGGCCGTGGCTGTGGCGCACGGTCAACGACGGCCACCTGCTCGAGCGCTCCCGCGACTGGACCGAGATCCGGATGAACGTCGCCTCCGCGTTCGAGGCCAACGCCGACGCCTCCGAGTTCCACATCACTCTCCGCGAAGGGGTCAAGTGGTCCGACGGGACCCCGCTGACCACTTCGGACGTCGAGTTCGCCTACGCCGACGTCAACCTCAACGCCGACCTCACCGCCGCAGTCCCGCCGGAGCTCTCCAGCCTGGACGGCACGCCCGCCGAGCTCGAGGTCGTCGACGACCACACCTTCATCGTCCGCTTCACCGGCCCCAAGCCCCTGTTCCGCGACGACATGGCCGCCGGGGTCGCCGGGCAGCGCTTCACCATGTACCCCAGGCACTACCTGGAGCAGTTCCACCCCACCTACAACCCCGCCGCCGACGACGAGGCCGTCGCCGAGGGCTACGACGGCTGGGTCGCGCGCTTCACCGCCCTGGGCAACCTCTGGAACTTCCAGTGGGAGAACCCGGACCTCCCGACGCTGCTCCCGTGGGTCTGCAAGAAGCCGGTCACCGACGCCGACTACGCCCTCTTCGAGCGCAACCCCTACTACTGGAAGGTGGACGAAGAGGGCAGCCAGCTGCCGTACCTCGACGAGGTCCGCTTCAACATCATCGCCGACGTCGAGACGATGTTCGCCCACGCCGTCAACGGCGACTACGAGTTCCACTCGCGCCACTTCAACGACAACGCCCACCGCGCCGACGCCGTCGACGGCGAGGAGGCCGGGGGCTACACGATCGTGGAGCTCGAAGGCACCTACTCGAGCGACATGAACCTCGCGTTCAACATGAACCACGCCGACCCCGGTCTGCGGAAGGTCTTCCAGGACAAGCAGTTCCGCGTCGCCATGTCGCACGCGATCAACCGCCAGGAGCTCATCGACGTGCTCTGGAGCCGCGTCGGCGAGCCGAGCCAGGCCGCCCCCAGGCCCGACTCGGACTTCTACGACGAGGCGTTCGCGACCCAGTACCTCGAGTTCGACCCCGACCTCGCGGCCCAGACCCTCGACGCCGCCGGGTACGCCGCGGGCGCCGGAGGCGTGCGCGCCTCGGCTGACGGCACCCCGCTCGAGTTCACCGCCACGGTGGCCGACGACGCCCTCCTCGGCACCGTCTGGCTCGACGCGCTCGACATGATCAAGGACATGTGGGCCGCCGTCGGCGTCACCCTCCACGTCAACGGCCAGCCCCGCGAGAACTGGCAGGCCGGGATCGACGAGAACCAGTACGACCTGACCGTGTGGACCGGCGACGGCGGCTACATCGACGAGACCACCGCAGTCCAGTGGTACATGTGCGGCGGGCCCTCCGGCGGCGCGCTCTTCGCCCGCCAGTGGTCGGCGCACTACACCCTCAAGGGCGCCCAGGACGACGAGATGGTCGAGCCCCCGCCCGCGCACGTCGTCGAGCAGCAGGACCTGTACGACCAGTTCCTCGCCGAGGCCGACCCGGCCGCCCGTGCGGAGATCTTCAAGCAGATCCTCGCCGTCGCGAAGGAGCAGTTCTACGCGATCGGCACCGTCCGCGGCCAGGGCTCGTGGGCGGTCGTCTCCAAGCGCCTGCACAACTTCGGCGGCCCCATGCCGGAGAACCCCTCCTACGGCACGCCCGGGCCCGCCGCGCCCGAGCAGTGGTGGCTGGAGTCGGAATAGCAGCGGCCGCAGAGGAATAGGGAGTCCACAGTGGTGCGATACCTGGGCCGCCGCGCGCTCTACATGGCGGCCACCCTGCTCGCGATCTCGCTGGTGGTGTTCGTCATCATCAGCCTGCCGCCGGGCGACTACGTGACCGCGCTCCAGGCCAAGTACAACGTCATGGGCCAGGGCCTGACCGAGGCCGACGTGGCGAACCTGCGCCAGCGCTACGGCCTGGACGGGAACCTCTTCGCCCAGTACTGGCACTGGATCACGCAGATCGTCCTCCACGGCGACCTCGGCATGTCCTTCGAGCACTCGAAGCCCGTGGAGGACGTCATCGCCCCGCGCCTGGGCTGGACCATCGCGGTCTCGCTCATCACGCTCCTGGTGACGTGGGCGATGGCCTTCCCGATCGGGGTGTACTCGGCGGTGCGGCAGCACTCGATCGGGGACTACGCGGTGACCACTGTGGGCTTCCTCGGGCTCGCCACCCCGAACTTCCTGATCGCGCTGGTGTTCATCTACTTCAGCGTGACCTGGGCCGGGTCGGTCCCTTCGGGACTGTGCTCGCCGGAGTGGTGCGACGCGTCCTGGAACCTCGGGAAGCTCCTCGACCTGTTGGGCCACTTGTGGATTCCCATGGTCGTCATCGGCACGGGCGGCGTCGCGGGGCTGGTGCGGATCATCCGCAACAACCTGCTCGACGAGCTGCGCCGCCCGTACGTGACGGCGGCGCGCGCCCGCGGCGTCCCCGAAGGGGCGCTGCTGCGCCGCTACCCGCTGCGCGTGGCGCTCAACCCGTTCGTCTCCACGATCGGGTGGGTGCTGCCGATGCTCCTGGTCGGCGACATCGTCGTCGGCCAGATCCTGAGCCTGCCGACGCTCGGCCCGATCCTCTTGGGCGCGTTGAAATCCCAGGACATGTACCTGGCCGGGTCGGTGATCATGGTCCTCAGCGTCGTCACCGTCATCGGCACGCTCATATCGGACCTGCTGCTCGGCTGGCTCGACCCCCGTATCCGACTCGGCAACAGGTGAGGTTCCGATGGCACTGAAGGAATCAGAGGGCGCCGCCGACCTCGCCGAGGCCGTGCGCACCCGGGCCCCGCAGCGCAAGCTCGTGTGGTGGGCCTTCAAGAAGCACCGGCTCGCGCTCGTCTCGGCCTGGCTCCTCGCGGGGATGCTCGTGGTGATCGCGCTGTGCGAGTTCGTGGCCCCGTTCGACGCACGGCATCGCGACTCGGAGTACACGACCGCGCCGCCGCAGGTGCTCAAGCTCTGGAGCGACAGCGGCTTCGGGCTCCACGTGGACGGCTACACGTCCGAACAGGACCCGCGCTCGCTGCGGATCACGTACGAGCCGAACCCTGAGGACCGGATCGACGTCGGGTTCTTCGTCAAAGGCGAGGCGTACGAGCTGTTCGGGTTCATCCCGATGGACCGGCACCTCCTCGGGCCCGTCGACCCCGAGGACCCGATGTACCTGTGGGGCACCACGACCGACGGCCAGGACCTCTTGAGCCAGGTCGTGTACGCCACCCGCGTCTCGGCCTCGGTCGGCATCATCGGCGTGATGCTGGCGTTCCTGCTCGGCATCGTGCTCGGCGCGGTCTCGGGCTACTTCGGCGGCTGGATCGACAACGCGGTGCAGCGCGTCATCGAGCTCATCATGTCGGTCCCGTCGATCCCGCTGTGGCTCGGCCTCGCGGCGGCGCTCCCGGCGCAGATGGGCCCGGTGGGCCGGTACTTCATCATCACCACGATCCTCGCGCTCGTCGCCTGGACGGGCCTGGCCCGAGAGGTGCGCGGGCGGTTCCTCGCGCTCAGGAGCGAGGAGTTCGTGACCTCGGCGCGCCTCGACGGGTCCAGCCACGGCCGGATCATGTTCCGGCACATGCTGCCCAGCTTCTCCTCGCACATCATCGCCGCGCTGTCGCTGTCGATCCCGGGCATGATCCTGGCCGAGACCGCGCTGTCGTGGCTCGGCATGGGCCTGCGCCCGCCGGCCGTCTCGTGGGGCGTACAGCTCCAGGATGCGAGCAAGTGGAGCGTGCTCTCGGGCGCGCCTTGGCTGCTCATCCCGGGCCTGTGCGTGGTGCTCGTGGTGCTGGCGTTCAACTTCGTCGGCGACGGCCTCCGCGACGCCGCCGACCCGTACAAGCATTAGGCGGCGCGATGAATGACGCATTGCTCGAAATCAAGGGCCTGCACACCAGTTTCAAGACCTACGACGGCCAGGTCCGGGCCGTCGACGGCGTCGACCTCACCGTCCACGCTGGAAAGACCCTCTGCGTGGTCGGCGAGTCCGGCTGCGGCAAGTCGGTCACGGCCCGCTCGATCCTGCGCCTGGTCGAGACCCCCGGCGCGATCGACGCGGGGGAGATCACCTGGCGCGGCGGCGAGGAGCCCTTCGACATCCTCTCGCTCGACGTGAAGGACAAACGCCTCGCGAAACTGCGCGGCGGCGACATCGGCATGATCTTCCAGGAGCCGATGGCCTCGCTGCTGCCGCTGCGCACCATCGGCGCGCAGCTGATCGAGACCATCCGCATCCACACGGGCCTCGACAAGCGGGCCGCCCGCGAGAAGGCCATCGACCTGCTCGGCCAGGTCGGCATCCCGAAGCCGCACGAGCGGATCGACGCCTACCCGTTCCAGCTCTCCGGCGGCATGTGCCAGCGCGCCATGATCGCGATCGCCTTGTGCGCCAACCCGTCCCTGCTCATCGCCGACGAGCCGACCACGGCCCTGGACGTGACGACGCAGGCGCGCATCCTCGATCTTCTCCGCGCGCTCCAGGCCGAGCACCAGATGGCGGTCATGTTCATCACCCACGACCTCGGCGTGGTCGCCGAGCTCGCCGACGAGGTCGCGGTCATGTACCTCGGCCGCGTCGTCGAACGGGCCAGTGTGGACGAGCTCTTCGCCGACCCGAAGCACCCGTATACGAAGGCCCTGCTCGCCTCGGTGCCCGTCCTCGGCCGCGACCGGGGCCGGGACCTCCCGACGATCCCCGGCGCGGTGCCGAACCCGCTGCACCGGCCGAACGGCTGCTCGTTCCACCCGCGCTGCGCCGAGGCGATCGCGGGCACGTGCGACGCCGAAGCGCCGCCCGAAGTGGACTTCGGCAGCCGAACCGCCGAGTGCGTCCTGTACACCGACTCGGAAGGAGCCGCCGCATGAGCGAGCAACAGCCGCTGCTGGAGATCGACGACCTCCACGTGCGCTTCCCTGTGCGCCGCAACCTCCTCGGGCGACCCACCGTCGAGATCCACGCCGTCTCCGGCGTCGACCTCACCCTCTACAAAGGCGAGACCCTCGGCCTGGTCGGCGAGTCCGGTTGCGGCAAAACCACGCTCGGCCGCACCATCGTCGGCGCGCAGCAGGCCACGAGCGGGTCGCTGCGCTACAACGGCAGCGACCTCACCCAGATGAGCCGCCGCGAGCAGGCCGCGTCACGGCGGCGCATCCGCATGGTCTTCCAGGACCCGTTCTCCTCGCTCAACCCGCGCATGAACCTGCGCCAGATCATCGGCGACCCCCTCGTCGCCACAGGCGAGGCCCGCGGTTCCGAGCTCGAGGACCGGATCGCCGAGATGATGCGCCGCGTCGGGCTCAGCCCCGACTACATGGACCGGTACCCGCACTCGTTCTCCGGCGGGCAGCGCCAGCGCGTCAACATCGCCCGCGCGCTCATCGTCGGGCCCGAACTCGTGGTCGCGGACGAGCCGGTGAGCGCGCTCGACGTGTCCGTGCGCGCGCAGATCCTCAACCTGCTCAGGGAACTCCAGGCCGAGTTCGGCCTGACCTACCTGTTCATCTCGCACGACCTTTCCGTCGTGGAGAACCTGGCCGACCGGGTCGCGGTCATGTACTTCGGGCGGGTCGTCGAGCTCGCCGAGACCGGCGCGCTCTATGAGCGCCCGCAGCACCCGTACACCGAGGCGCTCATGTCGGCGGTGCCGGTCCCGGACCCGTCCCTGAAGGGCCGCAAGGGCCGCATCCTCCTCCCGGACGAACTGCCCGACCCGTCCAACCCGCCGCCGGGCTGCGCGTTCGCGCGCCGCTGCGCCTATGCGGAGGACCGGTGCTCGCACGGCCCGATCCCGCTTGAAGACGGCGCCCGCTGCGTGCGCCGCGAAGCGCTTGACTTGCAGGGGATCGTGGAGGCAGAATCCACCAGACCATAGCCGGAAAGCGCTATCAAATCGCGGAGTACCACCACCCGACCGTGCCGAACACCGAAGGAATCACCTGTGGCACATAGGAACACCGACATCATCCCCCACCTCAACGGCCTCGCCTACGGCGGCGACTACAACCCCGAGCAGTGGCCCCGCGAGGTCTGGGACGAGGACGTCCGCCTCATGCAGGAGGCCGGGGTCAACCTCGTCAGCGTCAACATCTTCGCCTGGGCCAGCGTCAACCCCGGCCCGGGGGAGTGGGACTTCACGCAGCTCGACGCCATCATGGACCTCCTCGCCGCAGGCGGCATCAAAGCCGACCTCGCCACCTCCACCGCGTCCCCGCCGCCGTGGTTCTCCCAGGCCCACCCCGAGACCCTGCCCGTCAACCCCGAAGGCATCCGCCTCAACTCCGGCGCGCGCGCCGAATACTGCCCGCACGCCCCCGTCTTCCAAGCGGCCGTAGTCGACATGGCCACCCGCCTCGCCGAGCGGTACGCGCACCACCCCGCGCTCGCCATGTGGCACGTCGGCAACGAGTACTACCGCTCCTGCACCTGCGACTACGCCGCCGACGCCTTCCGCGCCTGGCTCCAGGCCCGCTACGGCGACCTCGACGGCCTCAACGCCGCGTGGGGCACCACGTTCTGGTCCCAGACCTACAGCGACTGGACCCAGGTCCTCCCGCCGCGCATCTGCGCCGAGACCCCCAACCCGGGCCTCGTCCTCGACTTCCGCCGCTTCAGCTCCGACGCGCTCCTAGCGCTCTTCCGCTCCGAGGCCGCCGCGATCGAGCAGCACAGCCCCGACAAGCCCATAACCACGAACGCCATGGTCACCGGCAACTTCAGCGGCATCGACTACCACCGCTGGGGCGAGCACATGACGGGCCCGAACCGCCTCGTCGCCACCGACCACTACCTCCTGCCCGACGACGACATCGCCTGGCCCGAACAGGCCGCGTTCGGCGCCGACGCCTCCCGCGGCCTCGCCGCCGGCGACCCCTGGCTCCTCATGGAGCAGTCCTCGAACTCCTCCGCCTGGCGCCGCGGCTACTTCGCCAAGCGCCCCGGCGACCTCCTCCGCCACTCACTCTCCTATGTGGCCCGAGGCTCCGAAGGCGCCATGTTCTTCCAGTGGCGGGCCTCCCGCTACGGCGCCGAGCGCTACCACTCCGCGATGGTCCCCCACGGCGGCACCGACACCAAGGTCTTCCGCGAAGTCAAGCAGTTCGGCGCCTGGCTCAAAGACCTCGCCGAGATCAAAGGCTCGACAGTGGACTCCCGCGCCGCGATCCTCCTCGACTTCAACTCCTGCTGGGCCGCGAACACCCCCGGTCAGCCCTCCGCCGACATGGACACGTACCCGGAACTGCGGCGCTGGCACGCGGCCCTGTGGCGCCGCGGCGTCACCACCGACCTCGCCAACCCCGAGTGGGACCTGAGCGGCTACGAGTACGTCTTCGCGCCGCACCTGTACCTCCTCGACGACGACACCGCTCTGCGCGCGTACGTGGAAAACGGCGGCACCCTCGTCGTCGGCCCCTACTCCGGCATCGTCGACTCGAACGACCGCGTCCACCCGGGCCTGCCGGGCGCCCTCGGCGGCCTCATGGGCATCCGGGTCGAGGAGTTCGTCCCGATCCAGCAGGGCGACAAGGTCTCCCTGGAGAACGGCTGGGAAGGCGAGACCTGGTCCGAGGTCACGCACGCGGTCGACGCCGAGACCGTCGTGTCCTTCAAGGACTATCCCGAGACCGGGGCCGTCTTCCGCCGCAAGCTCGGCCGCGGCGAAGTCTGGTACCTCGCCACCCGCCTCGCCGACCTCGACCCGTTCCTCGCTGACCTCGGCATCGCGTCAGACCTACCCGAAGGCCTCGAACTGGTCCGCCGCTCACACGACAACGGCACGACCTACGCCTTCGCGATCAACCACGGCAAACACCCGGTACCGATCCCCGCGAAGGGTCGAAACCTCCTCACAGGAGAAGACTGGACCGACGGACACCCCCTGCAACCCGGCGAATGCGCGGTGATCCGAGAAGCCTGAAGCGCCATGCTCGCGGCCCTGGACGACCGTCCCGCCGGCTTCATGGTCTGACCGGGTCTACAGGGATCAGCCAGACACGGCGAACCCAATCGCGGCTATGGCCATGAGCGGCGCGGCGATGGCGAAGCAGATCATGGCCGCCCGCACCTTACGGAATTTGTCGAGAGCAAGCGTGGCGAGCATCGACAGTTCCTCGGCCGCGTCGGACAGCTGCTGCTCGGGTTCCTGTGAATACCGTGTGGTCGACTCGACGATCTCGTCCGGGGTGTGGTGGGCGCCGAACCGGATTCCAGTGCGCCCCGCAAGCCGCGGCCAAACTGCGGCCCCCAGGAAGCCGATGCCGACGAGCATGGTTGCCGCGCCCGACCATCCGAGGACGCTCGAAATGCTGATGTGCTCAGTTAACGAGGGCGCCGCAAGCAGCAGCGCCGTGATGGGAATGGCCCCTGCGGCCAACAACGCCGCCTTCGTGTCAGCGTGGGACACGTTGACACGAGCGTGGTCGATCTGCCGGTAGATCTCGTCGAGTGCGGTCCTGGCGACCTCGGGAGGTGGGGTGACCACGGTGACCTCCTTCGATAGGTACTTGCGTTGAACGGCATTGCGAAGTTGTGAGAGGAGTAGCGAGGTCGGTCAGCGGCTGTCGCGGTAGTGGCGGATCACAATGAGATCGGCTCGGTCCTTCTCCCGATTGAGCCAGCGCTTGTACGAGATAACCTCTGACATGGGGAGATACTTCAAGCCATCGATGTATTCGGCCCGGCCGAGTAGCGCCTCGGTGTCGCTGCCTGGCACGAGCCAGGTTTGGCAGACTTCAATCAGGCCGCCGTACAGCCGAGCGATCTTGTCTCCGGTGTACATGCTCGACCGCAACGGCGCAGCGTCGAAGATCATTGCGTGCTCGAATGCGAGCTCCATTGCCCGCCGCCAGGTTTCGCTGCCCGGCCGGACTAGGAGGTCGAGGTCGGACAGGCAGGAGGTGATGCCTCCCGCCCAAAGGCGTCCGCTGCCTGCGATGAGAAATTCGTTGGGATCGAAGTCCACCGGGACATGCGAGCGGAGCAGGTCGATCAGCTTGAGGCCGTTGTAGACCTCTCCCCGGATTCTGTTCACTGCGGCGGGTTCCCGTCTGCCGATTGCTTTGAGCGAGTGGATTGGTCCGTTCAAGTGCTAGAGAAGCGAGCGATCGCGGCGCATGGCGAGCGCTTCGATTGCGGAGATGTCGTGAATGGTGAAGCGCTCTCGTCCGGTCGAGACGGTGCCGCGGGCCTTGAATTGTTTGAGCACGCCTGAGACCGATTCGCGCGAGAGGCGGGCCAGGTCGGCGAGGTCGGACTGGTTGAAACCGGCGATCATCAAACCGTTCTTGCCCTCTGTTCCGATGCCCGAATCGATGATTCTGAGTAGAGCCCGGGCGAGTCGCCGCTCACTCGTCAGGAATGACTCTTCCTGGACTTCACCCAGCTCGCGGACCCGTTTCGCGAGTCGGCGCGTCAGCGCAAGGTGAAGCTGCGGGTTTGACTCGAGCAGCTTGAGGAACACATCGCCGGGAATGTGCAGTACAACTATCGGGGTCAGTGCGACCAAGTCTGCACACCTCGGCTCGCCTGTGAGCGGAGCGAGCTCGCCCATCATCGAGCCTGGGCCGTGGATGCCGAAGATCGCTCGGGGGTCCTGCGTACATGACTTCACATGTCCGGAGCGGAGGTAGACGACGTAGTCGGAGTGCTCGCCGGCCTTCACCAGGGTCGAGCCCTTGGGGTATGTGACCACGTGCGCTTCCGGCTTGAGTGCATCCTGGTCCTCATCGCTGAGGAGCGGACTCCAAAGAACTTGATGCGGGCTCTCCATACCAGTCGAGTGTATGAGTGCTCGCGTGGCGATCATCAGGCTGAAACGCGTGGTGTCGGGAAGCCGACTGGTCTTCGTTCCGTGTGGGGCGGAAGGGAACCGGGTTACGGGGCGGTCGGTTCCGGTTCTGCGGCGGCTGCCGGGTCTCTGGGGTGGCGGATGCCGGGGTGGTTTTTGGGGAGGACTGCGCGGATGACCCAGCCGCTGACGATGAGGCAGAGGACGAGGAGGGGCCAGGAGAGGGCGACCTGGGCGACGCCGCCCGCGACCACGGCGAGGCGCTCCTCCTCGCTGTTCCAGAACGGGGTGAGGATCGCGACGCGGAGGGCGTACATCGCCACCCAGACCCAGGACGCGGCGCTGTAGGCGCGCAGCAGGTCGGGGTCGCGGCGCCAGCGGGTCTTCTGGCCCAGGAGCCCGCCGACGATGAGGCCGAGGAGCGGGCGGCGGAAGACGATGAAGCCGGCCCAGACGAGGGCGCTGGCGGCGTTGGAGACGATGCGGGGGAGGAGGATGTCCTGCGCGCGTCCGGTGTAGAGGACGATGAGGCAGGCGACGGCGACGCTGAGGAGCCCGAGGATGACGGCCCGGGGCTTCTTCCGCTGCCGCAGCCGCACGATCGCGATCAACCCCGCCGAGAGCAGTGAAGCCCCAGCGGCCCAAGCGATCGAGTTACCGGTGAGCATCCAGGTGAGGATGAACACCACCACCGGGGCGGTGGCGTCGAAAGCCCCGCGCTTGCCGCCTAGTAGGCTGACAAGCGTGTCTTGCCGCACAGTATCGGACAACTGCCAACCCTCACCTCTCGACCCGCTACCGCAGGCAAGGCTACCCTAACCGCAGTGGCACGCCGGGCTTCGCCCGCAGCCCCACCTACGGACGGATTGGCACGGTAACGGATGCTCGGCACACACCGGATCAGTGAAGCGCAACTCGTCGACCTGCTCCGCCGGGCCAGAAAGACCGACTTCGGGCGCTGGAACAAGGCGGACCTGCAGCGCGCCATGACCGACCTCGGCTGGCAGGTGCGCTCTGCAGAGGTCGACATCGGCATGTGGCGTGCCGAGACCGGCTACGACACCGGCAACGCCATCGCGGACTCGGTCCCGCCCCAGACTCCGGTCGCGGGCCGCGCGGACTTCTACTCCATCGAGGTCATGGTCCTGCGCTCGGCCGAACGCGGCCGCCAGGGCGAGCAGCACCGCACCCTCATCTTCCGCGAAGTGCTGCGCACCATGATGAGCGAGCTCGGCGCCCCCGAGATCCGCGGCGGCGACGGCGGCCCCTGGATCCGCTGGTACCGCGACGGCCTCATCTTCGAGCTGCACCTGCGCCGCTTCCACGGCGGCGTCACGCTGCGCCTGCTCTCGCCCGAGCTGTTCGAGCAGCTCGAAGCGCACGCGGTCGGCAAGGGCGACGTCTCCGGCTGGGCCGCCTACGCCCGCACCGGCCAGCGCCCGCCCGAGCCCGCCTGCACCGACATGGGCGAGTTCACCGAGCGGCTCTCCTCGCTCCTGGCCGACATGTCCGCCGACGTGCCCGTGGTCGACACCGCCGGGACGGTGCTGCTGCGCACCGGCGACTGGTCCGCTAGGTACGTCGCCGCGTTCGTCGACGGCGGCCTGCGCGTCGAGGCCAGCGCCGCCGTGAGCGGCGCCTGGCGCTCGGGCCTGTCGAACCTGCCGAGCATGGGCTTCCGCGCCCCGAGCGGGACGCAGCCGAACTGGTCGCGCAGCTTCAACTCGACCGACCGCACCGCCACCAACCAGGCCGCCCACATGATGGTGGACGCCCTGCGGGCCTTCGGCATCCAGGACCTGTTCGACATCGTCTACGACGGCTTCACCGCCGACGGCGAGCGGATGTACCTGCCGGTGCTCGGCATCGGCAACGGCGACAACCCCTACTAGACGGCGCCTCCTCAGACCGCTGCGGCCTCCGGCTGCGGGGCCTCCATGGGCGCGCGCCGGAACGCCGGGAGCTTCCAGCCGACGACCGCCACCCCCGCGACACAGGCGACGCCGCCCGCGAGGATCGCGCCGCCGAGGCCCAAGAGGCCCGAGAGCGCCCCGGCCTGCAGGTTGCCGAGCGCGGGGGACACGGTCGCCTGCGCGAGCCACAGGCTCGTGACGCGTCCGCGCAGCCGGTCCGGGGTGTGGTTCTGGAGCAGGCCCGTGCGCAGCACCTCGGAGACGAGGTCGCTCGCGCCGGAGATCGCCAGGAACACGAGTCCGAGTGCGAGCCAAGGCGACAGCGCGAGTCCGACCATGGCCGCGCCCCACAGGCTCGCCGCGATGATGACGACCGTGCCGGGCCGCCTGCTCTTCACGACCTTCCCGCTGAACGCGGCGGCCAGGAACGCGCCGACCCCGGCGGCCGCCGAGAGCAGCCCGAACGCCACCGACCCGCCGTGGAACTGCTCGGTCGCGAGTGCCGGGAACAGGCCCTTCGGGTACGCGAACAGCATCGGCATGATGTCGATGAGCAGCACTCCGGCCACGACCTTGTTGCGCCGCACGAACGCGAACGCGTCCTTCAGCGAGTACGAGTCCTTCTCCGCGTCGTCCTCGCCGCCGTGGTCGGGCGGCATCGGCCCGACGAAGAGCATCGCGACCGCGAACACGACGAACCCGAGCACGTTGAGGCCGTAGCACCACTCGGTGCCGCCGGCCGCGATCACCACGCCCGCGAGGGCCGGACCGGCGACGCCCGTGAGCTGGCCCGTGAGGCCGTTCAGGGCCGAGGCGCTGGCGACGTTCTCCTGGCCGACGAGGGACGGGACGGCCGCGAACGAGGCCGGGATGCTGAGCCCGGCGAGGAAGGTGTCGGCGACGACGGCCGCGAACAGGAACCACAGCAGCGGCTCGTCCTGGAGGGCGTTCACCAGGAGCGCCACCGAGACCAGGAGCCCCGGCACCCGGACGGTGACGAGGATGCGCCGCCGGTCGAACCGGTCGGCGAGCACGCCGCCGACGAGGAGCCCGATGACGATGCCGACGCCGCCCGAGGCGGCGGCCGCGCCGACGGCCAGGTTCGAGCCGCTGAGCTGCCAGATCTGCCAGATCAGGGCCGTCTCGGTGAGCATGGCGCCCACCAGGAGCCCGGTGCGGCCGATGTAGAGCCAGCGGAAGTCGCGGCTGATCCGCAATGGGGTGGTGTCGACCAGGTGGTTCCGAAGGGACATGCCATGATGATACCGACCGTTACAGAATATGCAACACGGTGTTTCACGGGGTGTGGCGCCGCGAGAAGGGGGCCCGATGGACGAGAAGCTGCTGGACGCCGCCGCCGACGTGATCGGGACGACCGGCTGGGACCGGCTCACCCTCGGCGACGTGGCCGACCGCGCCGGCGTCTCCCGCGCCACCCTCTGGCGCCAGGTCGGCGGCAAGGAGGAACTGCGCAAGGCCCTCGTGCGCCGCCTCATCACCGACTACCGCGCATCGCTGTGGCCGGTCCTCACCGCCACTGGCACCGCCCGCGACCGCCTCCGCCTCGCGCTCGAGACCATGTGCGCGGTCTTCGACCGCCACCTCGCGCTCCTCACCGCCTTCGACACCGCGTTCCACGAGACCGGCCTGTTCCCAGAACCCGGCGAGGACGTCGTCTCACCGCTCGTGCGCATCATCCTCGACGGCGCCGCCGACGGCACCCTCACGCCCCAGACCGACGCCGAGGAAGCCGCCGACCTCGTCTTCAACACCGTGTGCTGGCCCTACGTGCACCTGCGCCGCCACCACGACTGGGCGCCCGAGCGGGCCCGGACGCAGCTGCTCGGCCTCGTCCTCGAAGGGCTCGTCCGCGACCGGACCTGACCGCGTTAGGGTCGGCCCATGATCGTCGATCTCCGCTCCGACACCGTGACCCGGCCGACCCCGGCCATGCTCGCCGCCATGACCAGCGCCGACGTCGGCGACGACGTGTACGGCGAAGACCCGTCCGTCAACGCCCTCGAAGCCGAAGCCGCCGCGCTCTTCGGCAAGGAAGCCGCCGTCTTCACCCCGACCGGCTCCATGGCCAACCAGATCGGCCTGCAGCTCCTCGTCCCTCCCGGCGACGAACTGCTCTGCGACGTCAAGGCCCACGTCGTCAACTTCGAGATGGGCGCCGCCGCCGCGCTCGGCGGCATCTCCACCCGCACCTGGTCCGCCCCGAACGGCCGCCTCGACACCGCGCTCATCGAACCGATGATCAACCGCCCCAACCCCTACGTGACCGTCACGCGCGCCATCGCCGTCGAGAACACCCACAACATCGGCGGCGGCACCGTCCAGCCGATCGAGGAGCTCCGCGCCCTGCGCGCCCTCGCCGACGCTTACGGCCTCGGCCTCCACCTCGACGGCGCCCGCATCTGGAACGCCCACGCCGCCCACAGCGTTCCGCTCCACGAGTACGGCGCCCTCTTCGACACCGTCTCCGTCTGCCTCTCCAAGGGCCTCGGCGCGCCCGTCGGCTCGCTGCTCATCACCGATGCCGAACGCGCCCAGCGCGGCCGCGTCATCCGCAAGCGCCTCGGCGGCGGCATGCGCCAGGCCGGGTTCCTCGCCGCGGCCGGGCGCTACGCCCTCGCCAACCACATCGACCGCCTCGCCGAGGACCACACGCGTGCGAAGCGCCTCGCGCGCTCCCTCGAACCCTTCGGCATCTGCGAGGCCGCCCAGGTCGAGACCAACATCGTGCTCCTGCGCATCCCCGAGATCGCGAAGGTCGCGCAGGCCGCCGCCGAGCAGGGCGTGAGGATCTCCGTCCTCGGCCCCGACTGGGGCCGCATGCTCACCCACCTCGACGTGGACGACGCCGGGATCGAGCACGCCGTGAAGGTCCTCAGCGAGCTGGTCCGATAGCACCGGTGCGGCCCGCGCCCGGTGGGGCGCGGGTCGCCCGTTCGGGCTCGGGTGATCCACCGGTTCGGGGGTTGCCGAACGCCCGAAACGCAGGGTAGGTTAGGCATGCCTTCATTAGTCGAGCCTTACCTTCCCGGAGGTCGGTGCATGTACGCCTGCATCTGCCATGCAGTTCACGAGACCGAGGTCCGTGACTGCATCAGCGCTGGCGCGCACACTGAAGAGGCCATCGGCGAGGCCTGCGACGCCGGCACGAGCTGCGGCACCTGCCATGAGCGCCTGGTCGACATGATCGAGAGCTACTTCACGTCCTCAGTGCCAGCGGCGGCCTAAGCCTTCCCTCAGTCACCGGATTCTACGGAAATGACGGACGCTTTAGGATGTCCTCCGTTAGGATAGGTTGTCCTATTTTAGGCATTCCTGGCTGGAAATACCCCCTCACCTGGTCCTAGTCTGAGATCGTCGGACACGGAGCCGGCACTTGACGGACCGGGAAGGACGGATTGCAATGCAGGGCGACAAGCAGGTCATCGAATTCCTCAACGAGCAGTTGACGGCGGAGCTGACCGCGATCAACCAGTACTTCCTGCACGCGAAGCTGCAGGAGAACTGGGGCTACACCAAGCTCGCGAAGTACACCAGGTCCGAGTCGATCGACGAGATGCGCCACGCCGAGGTCCTGACCGACCGGATTCTCTTCCTTGACGGCATGCCGAACTACCAGCGGCTGTCCCCGCTGCGCATCGGCTCCACGGTCAAGGAGATCTTCGAGTGCGACCGCCTGATCGAGGTGGAGGCGATCGACCGCCTCAAGCGCGGCATCGAGCACATGGAGGCGGTCAAGGACTACGTCTCGCGGGACCTCTTCAAGAGCATCCTCGAGGACGAGGAGCACCACATCGACTACCTGGACACGCAGCTGGAGATCCTCGAGAAGATCGGCGAGGCGCTGTACATCCAGTCGCTCATCGAGCAGCCCGAGGGTGAATAGCGCAGGCGAGTAGCCGCTACGACGTTTTGAGGGGACCGGCCGTCAGGCCGGTCCCCTTTCTTCATTGCGGCAGAGCCCCTCACATCTCCGCCGCAGTGGTTATCGGCGCCTTGACAGCCCCGATGCGAGGATCGTAACATATCAATACTTTGAATGAAAGTTTCCGAGAGTTTCGGAATCTCAAAGTGCTCTCCGGTCGCTCCTCGACCCCCTGATGGAGCGGCCGGACCTATCGTTCGCAAAGGAGCGCAACGCATGTCCCACCCCTCCCTCACCCCTGCCGCGAGCCGCCGCTCCGTGCTCACGGCCGCCGCAGCCGCGGGCGGCGCCGCCCTCCTCCCGGCCGGGTTCGTCGCCCTCGCCGCGAGTCCCGCGCACGCCGACGACCTGCTCCTGTCCACCGACTTCTCCTCGGGCACCGCGGAAGGCTGGACCGGCCGCGGCGCCGCCACAGTCGCCGTCGACCCCGAGCAGCGGCTCCTCATCACCGGCCGCACCGCCACCTGGAACGGCGCGGCCATCGACATCACCGCGCACATCGAGGTCGGCGTCCGGTACCAGCTGAAGGTCTACCTGCGCCTGCCCGAAGGGGAGACCGCCGCCGACCTGCGCACCACCGTGCAGCGCGACGCGGGCGGCGCCTCGAACTACGAGGGCGTCAAGTGGAACACCGCCGTCACCGACGCCGCCTGGACCGAGTTCTCCGGCACGTACTCGATCAGCCAGGCCGCGGACCGGCTCCAGTTCTACGTCGAGTCCGCCTCGAGCCTCACCCCGATCCTCCTCGACAACTTCACGCTCACCCGCATCGCAGAACCGGAGATCCAGGACTTGCCGCCGCTCAAGGACTTCCTCGCCGCCGACTTCACGTTCGGCTGCGCCGTCGAACCGCCCGAGGTGGCCGGCAAGCCCGCCGAACTCCTCGCGAAGCACTTCGCGCAGGTCACCACCGGCAACCAGATGAAGCCGGACGCGATCCAGCGGGTCGAAGGGGTCTTCGACTTCTCCAAGGCCGACCAGATCGTCGACTTCGCCGAGGCCCACGGCATGAAGATCTGGGGCCACACTTTGCTGTGGCACAACCAGACCCCGGCCTGGTGGTTCCTCGACGCGAACGGCGAGCCGCTGCAGAACACCCGCGCGCACCAGCAGCTCATCCTGCAGCGCCTGGAGAAGCACGTCAACGCGATCGCGGCGCACTACGGCGACCGCGTGTGGGCGTGGGACGTCGTGAACGAGGTCGTCGACCCCGAGCAGCCCGACGGGCTGCGCCACTCGCGCTGGTACGAGATCTTCGGCGGGCCCAAGTACATCGAGAAGGCGTTCAAGATCGCCCGGAAGGCCTTCCCGCGCAGCGTGAAGCTGTTCATCAACGACTACAACACGGAGTTCCCCGACAAGCGGGAGGCGATGTTCAACCTGGTGCAGCACCTCAAGTGCGAGGGCGCGCCGGTCGAAGGCATCGGGCACCAGGCGCATGTGGACTACCGGCGCGACCCGGCACTGCTGGGCGAGTCGATCGACCTGTTCCGCGAGCTCGGTGTGCTGCAGGCGGTCACGGAGCTCGACGTGTCGCTCTCGAACGAGATGACCGAGAGCCTGCCCGCGACGCCGCCGGAGCGGCTGGTCGCGCAGGGCTGGTACTACAAGGAGCTGTTCGAGGTGCTGCGCGAGCGCGCGGACGACCTGGAGTCGGTGACGATGTGGGGCCTGTACGACGCGGTCTCGTGGCTGCGGAGCTGGCCCGTGTCGCGCCCGCACGAGGCGCCGCTGTTCTTCGACGACCGGCTCCAGGCGAAGTCGGCCTACTGGGGCGTCGTCGACCCGACGAAGTTGGAGCCCCTCCCCGAGGCCTAAGGGGGACAAGGCGTCCGGGAGCGGAATGTTAGATCCGGGATTCCGCTCCCGGGCTTTACTCCGCAGGACGGCGCATCGTGATGTGCATGATGCCGTCCTCGTCGTACTCCTCGCCCTCTTCAGTGAAGCCGAACCGGCGGTAGAAGCCCGCCGCGTAGACCTGCGCGCCGAGCGTGATCTCCGCTTCCGGGCCGAGGAAGTCCACCGCCGCCCCGAACACCTTGGCGCTCAACCCGGTCCCGCGCGCCGCGAGCGCGGTGCAGACCCGGCCGATCTTCCAGTGGTCGCCGTCCCGCAGCACCCGCAGTGTCGCGACCGCCTCCGTCGGCCCATCGCCCTCGACCCAGAAGTGCACCGTCTCCGCGTCCAGGTCGTAGCCGTCCAGGTCCGGGTACGCGCACTCCTGCTCGACCACGAACACCTCCTGCCGCAGCCGCGCGATCGCGTACACCGTCGCGCCGTCCAGCTCCGCGAACTTCCCCCGCTTGATCGCCATCACGCATATTCCTCCGCGATCTCCCGCGCCCGGTCCCGCGCCGCCTCGATCGCGTCGGTCACCGCCGAACGCGCCCTGTGGTTCTCCAGCTGCCGCACCGCGCTGATCGTCGTCCCCGCCGGGGACTCGACGGCCTCGCGCAGGTCCACCGCCGACTGCCCGCTCTCGCGCAGCATCCGGGCCGCGCCGAGCGACGTCTGCGTCACCAGCTCCTTCGCGATCGCCCGCGGCAGTCCCATGAGAACCCCGGCCTCGGTCATCGCCTCGGCCAGGTAGTAGAAGTACGCGGGCCCCGAACCGGAGATCGCCGTGACCGCGTCCTGGTGCTTCTCGTCGACCACGAGCGTGCGCCCGAGCGGCTTGAACAGCTCCTCGACCGCCGCCAGGTGCGCCGCGCTCGCGTGCGTCCCCGGCGAGAGCACGGTCATCGCCTCGTCGACGAGCGCCGGGGTGTTCGGCATCGCCCGGATGACCGGGGTCGCGTCCGGCAGCCGCTTCTCGAAGAACGCCACCGGCAGGCCCGCGCAGATGCTCACGACGGGCGCGCCGCCGTCGAACACCCCGTTCAGCTCCTCCAAGAGCGCCCCCGCGTCCTGCGGTTTCACCGCGACCACGACGACATCGGCGTGCCGCACCGCCTCCGCATTCGGTTCGACCCGGATGCCGTAGGCCTCCCGCAGCTCGGCGGCCCGCTCGGCGCTGCGCGCCGTCGCCGTCACCGACTCGCCGGACCAGCCGGCCCGCAGCAGGCCCGACACGATCGCCTGCCCCATCTTCCCCGCGCCAAGCACCGCGACTGTCCGCATGGTCACCCCTCATCCTCTCGACTGCCCGGGCAATTGTCCCTCGCGCCGCCGGGCCCCGAAAACCCGTGCAGTCGCGCGTTTCAACCCCTGAGAACGGGCGAAATGGCACGATAATCACACTTGGGCACTCACCGCGCGATCGTATTGGGGCGATATGGACGTACTCGACTTGGCCCGGATGCAGTTCGGGGTCACGACCGTCTACCACTTCCTCTTCGTGCCCGTCACCATCGGCCTCTCGCTCCTCGTCGCGATCCTCCAGACCCTGTGGCGCACCACCCGCAAGAACGCCTACCTGCGCGCGACCAAGTTCTGGGGCAAGCTCTTCCTCATCAACATCGCCATGGGCGTCGTCACCGGCATCGTCCAGGAGTTCCAGTTCGGCATGAACTGGTCGGCCTACTCGCGCTTCGTCGGCGACGTCTTCGGCGCGCCGCTCGCGTTCGAGGCCCTGGTCGCGTTCTTCCTCGAATCGACGTTCATAGGCGTGTGGATCTTCGGCTGGGACCGCCTCAAGCCCGGCATCCACCTCGCGTGCATCTGGCTCGTCGCCTTCGGCACCATGGCCAGCGCCTACTTCATCCTCGCCGCCAACGCGTTCATGCAGAACCCGGTCGGCTACCAGCTCAACGAGACCGCCGGACGCGCCGAGCTCACCGACTTCGGCGCCGTCCTCACCAACCCGGTCGCCCTCGCCGCGTTCCCGCACACGATCTTCGCCGCCTGGCTGACGGCCGGCACCATCGTCGTCGCCGTCTCCGGCTACCACTTCATGCACCGCCGCGACCTGGACGTGCACCGGCCCGCGATGCGCCTGGGCATCCTCACCACGATCGTCGGCGGCCTCGGGCTCGTGTTCTCGGGCGACTCGCTCGGGAAGGTCATGACGGCGACGCAGCCGATGAAGATGGCCGCCGCCGAAGCGCTCTACCAGACCACGTACAACGCGCCGTTCTCCGTGCTCACCATCGGGTCGCTCGACGGCAGCCGCGGCACGCCGATCATCGAGATCCCCGGGCTGCTCTCGTTCCTCGCCACCGGCTCGTTCAACGGCGAGGTGCAGGGCATCAACGACCTCAACGCCCAGTACCAGGCCCTGTACGGCCCGGGGGAGTACGCGCCGTACATCCCGCTCACCTACTGGTCGTTCAGGGCGATGATCGGCTTCGGGATGCTCGCGGTCGCCATGGCCGTCATCGTCTGGTGGTTCACGCGGCGCGGCCGCCTCCCCGAGCACCGCCTGTTCTGGCCGGTCGCGATGTGGATGGCCGTGACCCCGTTCCTCGCCAACAGCGCGGGCTGGATCTTCACGGAGATGGGCCGCCAGCCGTGGGTCGTGTTCAGCCTCTACGAGACGAGCGAGGCGGTCTCGCCGCGCGTCGGCACCGCCACCGTCGCGTTCTCGTTCATCGGGTTCACCCTCGTGTACCTCGTGCTCGCGGTGGTCGCGTTGAAGCTGTTCCTGAAGTACGCCAAGGCGGGCCCGCCGAGCGAGGAGGACGCGATCGCGTCCTCGCGCCCTTCGGACCCGGACAAGCCCATGGCCTTCGCCTACTGACACCTGAGGACACTGCTTTGGAAGGCGCAGCATGGAATTGACGACGGTCTGGTTCATTGCCATCGCGGTCCTGTTCACCGGGTACTTCATCCTGGAGGGCTTCGACTTCGGCGTGGGCGTCCTGCTGCCCGTGCTCGGGCGCGGCAACCGCGAGCGGCGCGCCATGATCAACACGATCGGCCCGGTCTGGGACGGCAACGAGGTCTGGGTGATCACCGCGGGCGGGGCCATGTTCGCGGCGTTCCCGCACTGGTACGCGAGCCTGTTCTCCGGGTTCTACCTGCTGCTCTTCGCAATCCTCATCGGACTCATCATCCGCGGCGTCGCGTTCGAGTACCGCGGCAAGGGCGACACGGACCGGTGGCGGCGCAATTGGGACCTCTGCATCACCGCCGGGTCGGCGATCCCGGCGTTCTTCTGGGGCGTCGTGGTCGCGAACATCGTGCGCGGCGTGCCGCTGGACGCGAACTTCGACTACACCGGCTCGGTCTGGGGCCTGCTCAACGGGTACGCGCTCCTCGGCGGCCTGACGACGCTGCTGCTCTTCACCACGCACGGCGCGTACTTCCTGCACCTGCGCACCACCGGGGACCTCTCCGAGCGCGCCCGCGCGATCGGGATCAAGCTCGGCGCGGCCACCGCGGTGCCCGCGCTGGCGTTCCTGATCTGGACGCAGGCGGCGCACGGGAACTGGGCCACGCTGGTGCTCATCGTGCTCGCGGTGCTGGCGCTCGTGGCGGGCCTCGCGCTCGACTACACCGGCCGCAGCGGCTGGGCCTTCGCGGCCACCGCCTTGACGATCGGACTGGCTTCGGCGGCGCTGTTCTGCGCGCTGTGGCCGAACGTCCTGCCGTCCACTTCGGATGTCGCCAACAGCCTCACGCACGAGAACGCCTCCGCCACCGACAAGACCCTCGGGATCATGACGTGGGCCGCGTTGGTGTTCCTGCCGGTGGTCCTGCTCTACCAGGGCTGGACCTACTGGGTGTTCCGCAAACGTGTCGTCGTAGAACGGATTCCCGCCGCATGACGCAGCTCGCCCCGCCCCGCACGAAGGGCGGCTTCGACCGCCGCCTGCTCCACCGCGCCAAGGGCGCGTCCGTCTACATCGGCCTGTGCGCCGCGCTCGGGCTCGTGCGCACCGCGTGCGTCGTCGCCGGGGCGTGGCTCACGGCGAGCCTCATCGCGGGCGCGTTCGCCGGAGGCGAAAGCCTCGATGCGCTTGCGCCGCAGCTGATCGCGCTCGCGGCGGTGCTCGCCGCGCGGGCGCTCTTCGCCTCGGTCCAGGAAGCGGCCGCGCACCGCGCGAGCGCGGGCGTCAAGTCCGGGCTGCGCCGCCAGGCGCTCGAACAGCTCATGCGCCTGCCGGCGGGGGAGCGCCACTCCGGCGAGACCGCCGCGCTGCTGGTGCGGGGTATCGATGCGCTGGACGACTACTTCGCGCGGTACCTGCCGCAGCTGGTGCTCGCGGTGGTCGTCCCTGTCGGCGTCCTCGTCGTCATGCTCGTGGCCTACCCGCCCGCCGCGCTGATCGTGCTCGTGACGCTGCCGCTGATCCCGCTGTTCGGCATCCTCATCGGCCTCTATACGCGCACCCGCGCCGAACGGCAGTGGGAGTCCACTTCCCATCTGGCGCACCACTTCGCGGACCTCGTGGCCGGGCTGCCGACGCTGAAGGCGTTCGGGCGGGCCGCGAAGCAGACGGGGGCCATCGAGGTCACCACCGGTTCGTACCGGCGCCGGTCGATGTCCCTGCTGCGCATCGCGTTCTGCTCGGCGCTGGTCCTGGAACTCGCCGCGAGCCTGTCGGTCGCGGTCGTCGCGGTCACCGTCGGCGTCGACCTGGTCGAAGGCGGCCTCACCGGCGCGGCCGGGCTGCAGACCGCGCTGCTCGTGCTGATCCTCGCCCCGGAGGCGTACCTGCCGCTGCGCAACGTCGGCGCGCACTACCACTCCAGCGCCGAGGGCCTGGCCGCCGCAGAGAAGGTCTTCGCGATCCTCGCCGAGACCCCCGAACACGTTGAGGAGCGCGAGGCCCCGGTCGCGTCCGGGGAAGCGAACCCGAACGCTACGGCGATCACCGCGTCCCGCACGATGCGCACGCCGCTGGGCCGCGCGCCCACGATCATGTTCCGCCGCACCGTGTTCGCCTACCCGGGCCGCCAGCCGCTCCCGGAGCTGAGCCTGACGATCCCGGCCGGGCAGACCACCGTGCTCACCGCCCGCTCGGGCGCCGGGAAGTCCACGCTCATGGCCTCGCTCGTCGGATTCCGGCGGCCCGTCTCGGGGACGATCGCGTTCGACGACACCGACCTGTCCGACCTCGACCTCACCGCCGTACGCCGCTCGATCGCGTGGCTCCCGCAGCGGCCGGTCCTCATCGACGGCACCGTCGCCGAGAACGTGCGCCTCGCCGTACCTGATGGCGCTTCCGATCCGGCTGTGGCCAAAGCGATCGCGGCCGCGCACGCGCCCGCCGCGACCCGCACCGTGGCCGCCGACGGCTCCGGGCTCTCCGCCGGTGAAGCCGCGCGGGTCGGCCTGGCCCGGTTCCTGCTCCGCGTCGACCTGCTCGACCCGCCGGTGCTGCTCCTCGACGAGCCGACCGCGCACCTGGACGGCGACACCGAGCAGGCCGTCCTCGACTCGCTCGCGCCCTACCGCGACGGGCGGACCGTCCTGATCGCCTCCCACCGCCCCGCGGTGCGCGCGATCGCCGACAGAGAGGTGGACTGGTGAAGCTCCTGCGGAACACGATCGCCCTGCGGTTGACCCTCGGCGCGGTCCTCGGCGCCCTCGCGCAGCTGAGCGCGCTCGCGCTCCTGGCCGTCTCCGGGTACCTCATCTCGCGCGCCTGGGAGCAGCCGCCGATCCTGTACCTGATGGTCGCGATCACCTCGGTGCGGTTGTTCGGCATCAGCCGCGGCGTCCTGCGCTACACCGAACGGCTCGTCTCGCACGACGCCGCGTTCCGGGGCCTGGAGCGGCTGCGGATCGCCGTGTGGCGCAAGCTCGTCCGCCTCGCCCCCGCCGGAGTCCCCGTGTGGCGCTCCGGGGACCTGCAGGCCCGGCTCGTCGACGACGTCGACGGCGTGGGGGACCGGTGGCTGCGCGGCGCCCTGCCGCTCGCCGCAGCGGTCATCGTCGCCGTCAGCGCCACCGCGCTCCAGGTCACGCTCCTGCCCGCCGCCGGGATCGTCCTCGGCGCGAGCCTGCTCGCGGCCGCGCTCATCGGCCCCGCGCTCGCCACCTGGTCCTCCCGGTACGCGGTGCGCGCCACCGCCCGCGAACGCGGCGACCTCACCGAAGGCGTCCGCGCCGCCCTCCACGGCCGCGAAGAACTCGTCGCCGCCGGAACCGATACGCAAGCGCTGGAACGGGTCCTCGAAGGCGACGAACGCCTGCGCCGCGCCCACGCCCGCATCGCCTGGACCGCCGGACTCGGCGAAGCCGCCGGGCTCCTCGCCCTCGCGTTCGCCGTCGTCGGCGCACTCTGGACCGGCATCCCCGCAGTCAACGCCGGGACCCTCGACGGGGTCCTCCTCGCATGTCTCGCGCTCGTCCCGCTCGCCGCGTTCGAACCCGTCCTCGCCCTTCCCGCCGCCGCGCAGCAGACCGCCGTCGCCAAAGCCTGCGGCCGCCGCCTCCTGGAGATCACCCAGGCCGAAGAACCGCGCCCCGACCCGGTCGAACCCATGGAGTACGAACCCAACCCCCTCGGCGGGCCGCCGTTCATCGAGATCAAACGGCTCTCGGTCACCTGGCCCGGCGCCGACGCCCCCGCCCTGCACGGCTTCGACCTCACCGTCCAGCCCGGCGAACGCGTCGCCATCATGGGCCCCTCCGGCTCCGGCAAGTCCACGCTCGCCGCCGCCCTCATGGGCTTCCTGCCCTACGAAGGGAGCCTCCGCTTCGGCGGCGTCGAACTCGCCGAGTACGACGGCGACGACATCCGCCGCACCGTCGGCCTCTGCTCCCAGGACGCCCACGTCTTCGACACCACGCTCGCCGAGAACCTGCGCCTCGCCCGGCCCGCCGCCCTCGACGAGGACCTCGCCCGCGCCCTGCGCTGGGCCGGCCTGCGCGACTGGCTCGAAGCGCTCCCCGAAGGCCTCCAGACGCGCCTGGGCGAACACGGCCGCGCCGTCTCCGGCGGCGAACGCGGCCGCATCGCCCTCGCCCGCTGCCTCCTCGCCGACCGCGAAGTGCTCGTCCTCGACGAACCCGACGCTCACCTGGACGCCGCCACCGCCGAACGCGTACTCCGCACCGCCGCGGCCGCTCTTGAAGGCAAGACCACCATCGTCATCACCCACCGGCCGCTCCCCGAAGGCGTCGTCGACCGGGTCGTGCACCTGCGCGCACCCTTCCCGACACCCAGGCGTGACGCGCCGGACAACCGCCTGTTGGGTGTCGCGCCAACTGGGTAGACTCCCCGGACGGTGCTACCAGAACTACCGGTGGAACGACCGACGGCACCGCCCGCCCGGGCGGCGCCGCACCTGAACCGCGCTAAGGCATTGATGCAGCAGTGAACACATCTGCGACCGGACCCAAGGCCCCGAACTCGGGGCAGCGCTGGCCCGAGGGATGGACCAAGCTCCACGTCTACCTGACCGACCTCGACCAGGTCAAGGCGGTCGCCGAGTCCTACAGCGAGGTCATCGACCGGGCCGACGGCGACAAGCCCGTCCCGCTCGAATGGCTCCACGCCACCGTCGCCTCCGTCGAGTGCGACGCCGCCCGGATCGACGACCCGACCCGCGAGAAGCTGATCCACCGGCTCCGCGAGAAGGCCGCCGAGATCAGGGCCTTCCCGCTCACCATCGGCCCCGCGCTCGCCGCGACCGGCGCGATCATGCTCGACACGTTCCCCGACACCGCGTTCCGCCGGCTCGTGGACGCCTGCGTCGACGGGATCAACGAGATCGTCGAAGGCGACCACGGCCGCCCCTGCGGCGGACCGGGCCACGTCTCCCTCTCCTACCGCTCCGCCGACACCGACGTCCACCCCCGCCGCGGCGCCATCCAGAACAAGCTCCGCGACGTCCGTCCCGGTAGGACCGAAATCACCGTCAGTGGAGTGGATCTCGTCCGAGTCATCCAATCCGAGGACGCCGCAACGTACACCTGGGAACACGTTGCGCGAATCCCCTTGGGGGAGTAGAGAACTCAATCTGTGAACGGGCGTCGCCTCAGGCGGCGCCCGTTGCGGTTGACGTCCCCGACGCGAATCTGACACGATGCTGTCACCGACCTGTGGCCTACTGTTGGTAGCAGTGTCAATGTCCGGCCACGTGACGTTCAGGCGTGGTCGATGACGACCTGCCTGCACCCTTGCCGGTCCCAGCCCCGGTCCACCCCGGAACGGCGAAAGCCGTGAGTGTCAGGAGGTGTCGATTGTTCGCAGACAATGACCGTCGCATCGCAACCCGAGCGCCCGAAATCATCCCCCCGCTGCACGAAGCGGTGGAACTCACCGACCCTGTCGAATCTCCGAAGACCAAGGCCCGCACCGAGGTCACCGAACCCTACGGCTACTTCTCCGACCTCACCGCCGCCCACCTCCTCCACCAAGGCGAGATCCGCCCCGCCTACACCCTCGCCGAACCCACCCCCCTCGAAGTCTGGCGCCGCAACCTCGAGATCGTCACCGCGATCCTCACCGCCGCCGGCGTCGACTCCTTCGCCGTCCCCGGCTTCAGCCTCACCCGCCCCGTCCTCGCCGCCAGCGCCGCCGACCGCCAGCGCGTCCTCACCGCCCTCGCCCTCCTCTGCGACTCCACCGGCGGCCGCCTCTCCACCCCCGAACCCGCCTTCCGCGAATCCGAACTCGGCCTCAACCGCCCCCAGTGGGCCCGCCGCGCCGACATGGGCGACGTCCCGATGGTCCGCGCCTCCTGGCTCTGGACCGACCCCGCCCGCGAACTCCTCTTCGGCGCCGACTACGGCTGCGACGTCGAGTTCTGGACCGCCACCGGCGACGGACACCTCCTGGCGCCCAGGCACAACCGCGTCAGTCCGCTCGTCCGCGACGACGGCGCCCGGGTCACCGCCCCCGGGCGCCTCTTCACGGCGCTGGCGGGCGGCCCCCGCGCGGGGCTGCCGCGCGTGGCGACCCGGCCCGAGTTCGCCCTGCCCGGCCTCGACCTCGTGGACTTCCCGATCGACGCGGTCTACACCTGGGTCGACGGCGCCGACCACGCGTGGCTGCGCCGCCGCGCCGAGGCCGACCAGTCGCCGTACCACGCCGAGTCGGCGAACGCGGCCCGCTTCCACGACCGCGAGGAGCTGCGGTTCTCACTGCGCTCCCTGCATTTGAACGCGCCGTGGGTGCGGCACGTGTACCTGGTGACCGACGGGCAGCGCCCGCACTGGCTCGACGCGGACGCGCCGGGGATCACCGTGGTCGACCACCGGGACCTGTTCGACGACCCGGACTGCCTGCCCACGTTCAACTCGCACGCGATCGAGACGCAGCTGCACCGCATCGAGGGGCTCTCGGAGCACTTCCTGTACTTCAACGACGACATGTTCGTCGGCAAGCCGCTCGACCCGCGCCTGTTCTTCGAGCCCAGCGGGATCGCGCGGTTCTTCCCGGCGCAGACGTTCATCGGGATGGACCCGGTGAGCACGGCCGACTCGCCGCCGAACGCGGCGTTCAAGAACGACCGGGCGCTGCTGGAGCGGGCGTTCGGGCGGACGATCTCGCGGATGATGAAGCACGTGCCGTACCCGTTGCAGCGCACCGTACTCGCGGAGGTCGAGAAGGAGTTCACCGAGGACCTGGCGCGCACCGCCAGGAGCGCGTTCAGGAACGTCACGGACGTCTCGACGGTGACCCTGCAGCACTACTACGCGTGCTTCACCGGCCGCGCGGTCGTCGGCGAGGCCGAGGACGCCTACGTCGAGCTGGGGATGCCCGACGTGGCCGAGCGGCTGGAGCTGCTGCTGGAGCGCCGGGACCGGGACACGTTCTGCATCAACGACGCCGGGCTCCCCGAAGAGGTCGCGCAGGAGCGCTCGGACCTGATGCGGCGGTTCCTGGAGTCGTACTTCCCGGTGCCCTCGCCTTGGGAGAAGTCCCTGGCGCTGTAGACGAAAGGGCCCGGAGCGGAAGCTCCGGGCCCACTTTCTCGTCTACTTCAAACCGCGCCGCTCAAGCAGCGGCTCGATGTCGGCGTCGCGGCCGCGGAAGCGGCGGAACGACTCCATCGGGTCGATCGAGCCGCCCTTGCTGAGCAGCGTCTCGCGGAAGTGGTCGCCGTTGGCGCGCGTCAGGCCGCCGTGCTCCTTGAACCACTCCACGGTGTCCGCGTCGAGGATCTCCGACCAGATGTACGAGTAGTACCCGGCGGCGTACCCGATCGAGATGTGCGCGAAGTACCCCGAGCGGTAGCGCGGGGCGATCTCGGCCATGTAGATCCCGGCGTCCTCGAGGGCCTTGCGCTCGAAGGCCTCCACGACCGCGTGCGCGTCGTCGCCGCCCTCGGGCACGTCCTCGGGGGAGAGCCGGTGCCAGGCCTGGTCGAGCAGGGCCGCGCCCAGGTACTCGGTGGACGCGAAGCCCTCGCCGAACTTCCCGGCGGCCTTCCACTGCGCGATCAGCTCGGCCGGGGCGGCCTCGCCGGTCTCGAAGTGGCGCATGTAGTTCGCGGTGACCTCGGGCCAGTCCTCCCACATCTCGTTGACCTGCGACGGGTACTCGACGAAGTCGCGCGGCGTCGAGGTCATCGAGGTCTTCGGGTAGCGGCAGGCCGACAGCAGCCCGTGGAGGGCGTGCCCGAACTCGTGGAACAGGGTCGTCACGTTGTCGACGGTGACGAGCGCCGGCTGCCCCTCCGAGGGCTTGACGATGTTGAGGTTGTTCACCACGACGGGCTTGTCGCCTGTCAGGTCCGACTGGACGACGAGCGGGTTCATCCACGCGCCGCCCTTCTTCGAGTCGCGCGTGAAGAAGTCGCCCACGAACAGGCCCAGGGACTCCCCGCTGTCGAAGACCTCCCACACCCGGGCCTCCGGGTGGTACCCCTCAAGGTCCTTGCGTTCTTCGAAGGTGAGCCCGAACTCCTGCCCGGCCGCGAAGAACACGCCGTCGACGAGGACGCGGTCGAGTTCGAGGTACGGCTTGAGCGCTTCGGCGTCGAAGCCGTACTTGGCCTGGCGCACCTGCTTGGCGTAGAACGACCAGTCCCACGCGGCCAGTTCGAAGCCGCCGTCGCCTGCGTCGATGACCTCCTGCAGCTCCCCGGCCTCGCGGCGGGCGTTGCGCACCGAGGCCTCGGCGAGCCCGGCGAGGCGCTCGGCGATGATCCCGGGGTTCCCGGCGGTCTGGTCGGCTGCGATGTACGCGGCGAAGTGCTCGAAGCCGAGCAGCCGCGCCTTCTCGGCGCGGAGCTTCACCATCCGCAGCAGCGTCTCGGCGTTCCCCGCGCCGCGCCCGATGGTGGCCTTGTACAGCCGCTCGCGCAGGCCCCGGTCCTTCAGGTCCTCCAGGAGCGGGTGGCGCGAGAAGTTCGACTGCGTGATGAGCCAGCCGTCGAGGTCGCGCTCCTTCGCGGCCGACGCGGCGGCCCCGATCTGGTCCTCGCCGAGCCCGTCGAGCTCGGCGAGGTCGGTGACGTGCACGGCCGCGTCGTTGATGTCGGTGAGGATCTGCTGGTTGAACTTGGAGGCGAGCTCCGCCAGCTCGGTGTTGATCGCCGCGAGCCGCGCCTTGCCGCCGTCGTCGAGGGCGGCGCCGCCGCGCACGAACTCGGTCCGGTACCGCTCCAGCAGCCGCTCGTCCTGCTCGTCCAGGCCCAGCTTGTCGCGCTGGTCCCAGACCGCCTCGATGCGCGCGAACAGGTCCGCGTTCAGCAGGATCTTGTCGGCGTGCGCGGCGAGCTTGGGGCTGATCTCGGACTCGATCGCGTTGAGCTCGTCGCTGGTGTCGG
This sequence comes from Glycomyces sp. NPDC050141, assembly GCF_055586545.1. Lineage (NCBI taxonomy): Bacteria > Bacillati > Actinomycetota > Actinomycetes > Glycomycetales > Glycomycetaceae > Glycomyces > Glycomyces sp. NPDC050141. The sequence goes on from NZ_JBVJHZ010000001.1 coordinate 107,038, forward strand.
AGGAGGTCTTGTTGAAGAACACGAGGCCGACCCGCTTCAGCGTGCCCAGGCCGGACCGCTCCAAGGCCACGACGGTGTTCGCGAACGTCGGCGCCTCCGGGTCGGCACTGATGGCGTCCACGGCCTTCAGCTGCTCGGCCATGCCCTGCTCGAACGCGGGCAGATAGTGCTCGGTCGCGACCGCCGCGAACGGCGGGAGCTGGTAGGGAAGTTCGGAAGGGGACAGGAACGGGTTCTCGGTCACGGAGGCTCCTCGCTGAGAGAAATGGCGGTGGCCGAATCCTATTCCGGGCCCTTGCCGTCCGGCAAGTGCGATAGGCCCGGAGAGGAGAGCGGCCCGCAACTTCACCGCACGGCCCCGCGCAGGATTAATATCGAGCCCATGTCTGAAACCAGTCCGCTGTTCGTGGCCAGCGACATCCACGGCCACTACGACGCGCTCGTCGAGTCGCTGCGAGGTCGCGGACTGGTGGACGAGGACGCCAAGTGGACCGGCGGCGATGCTCGCCTGTGGATTCTCGGGGACCTGTTCGACCGCGGCGAGGAGGGCGTGGCCGTCGTGCGGCTGCTGCGCAAGCTCGCCGGGCAGGCGGCCGCCGAGGGCGGCCACGTCGACACCCTCATCGGCAACCACGAGGTGCTGCTGCTCGGTTCGCGGCGCTTCGGCGACGTGGCCTTCACCGACGTCGACGGCCAGGACCGCCAGTTCCTGCACTGGTGGGTCCTCAACGGCGGCTTCGAGGACGAGCTGGGCGACCTCACCGACGACGAGGTGAAGTGGCTGGAGACCCGCCGCGTCCTGCATGTCGCCGACAAGGTCCTGCTCGTGCACGCCGACACCGAGTCGTACCTGGGGTACGGGCGCAGCGAGGAGGCCGTGAACTCGGCCGTCCGCAAGATCATGGCCGCCGACGAGCCCGAGGAGTGGTGGCAGCTGTTCCGGGAGCTGACGCGCCGCCACGAGTTCATGGGGCCTGAGGGCCCCGCGCGGGTGCGCGGGATGCTCCGCTCGTACGGCGGCGAGGAGCTCGTGCACGGCCACTCGACGATCCCCGACACGACCGAGCTGGAGCCGAGCCAGGTCACGCAGGCCCGCCGCTACTGCGACGGCCTCGTCCTCAACGTCGACGGCGGCGTCTACCAGGGCGGCAAGTGCCTGGTGGTCCGCCTCAACTAACTCGCTAACGAGACGCGGCGGCCGCCTGGGGGAGCGCCCCCCGCTGTCCGTGTACCCGGCCTTGCGAAAGTCAGTTGTCGCCCGGCTGCTGCCCCACGAAGTACACCCGGGTGACCGGCGGGGCCGAGTCGGCGCGGCTGAAGCGCGACTCCACCCAGAGGGTCGCTACCGCGGCCGCGGCGAGGCCCATGGTGACCCATCCGGCGAGCGGCGAGAAGGCGATCGCGTAGCCCAGTACGGCCGCCGACGCGGTGGCGACGGCGGCGGTGACGAAGGCCCTGCGGAAGGCGCGTCGATGTTCGCGGCGCGCGACGACTCGGTTGTGTCTCATATCTGACACAACGAGTCAGGCCCTTGAATCGACACGTTGCATGTGCAGTTTTCCCGCTAACGGGCGACCGAAACCCGGCATAACCCCAGATAGGCGACTACTCGCCTCCGGGCCCGAGCAAGACTGTAAGCGGTGTCGAGCGCAGCGTGATATTGGCAGTTGGCGGCCGTTGTGCCGGAAGGGAAAAGGCGGTAAACAGTTAGTGTCGGCGCGCCACAGGCGACAAACCCGGTGTCTGCAAAGGGCAAAGCCCCCGAGAAGGCACCGGACCTCGTGCGGGTCAAGACAACCGGGCACAGCTGACAACCGCCCGGCGCACCGGCACGGCGGCCGTGACTCATGGCCGGAGGAACGGCCGCCACAACCGAACAGCAAGTGCACGTCCTCGAAATCCGCATCCAACTCCTATATAGACGGTGGGGTCTGACATGGAGTCCGAAACGCAACCGATGGGACGGCGCGTCGCCTATTGGCGACAACGCCGCGGCATGTCCCAGCAGGTCTTCGCCGACCGGATCGGCAAGTCCAAGAGCTGGGTCGACAAGATCGAACGCGGCGTCCGCCGCCTCGACAAGTACTCCGTCATCACCGAACTCGCCGAAGCGCTCAGCGTCGACGCCGGGCAGCTCCTCGGCCGCGAGCCGAAGCGCCGCCCCGGGCTCGGCGGCTGCCTCGACCAGGTCGAGGTCGAGTCCATCCGCCAGTCACTCGAACGCTACGAACGCCTCGGCCGCTTCCTCGAAGCCGCCCCGATCGAACCGACCCCGATCCCCGAACTGCGCGGATCGGTCAACTACTGCTGGCTCGCCTTCGAGAAGGGCCACTACCCGGTCGTCGCCCGCTCGCTCATCCAGCTCCTGCGCGACACCCCCGTGGCCGAGGACCGGCCCGTCGGCGGCACCAGCGCCGACGCCGCCGAACTCATGACGCAGGTCTACCAGATCGCCTCCACGGTCCTGCGCAAACTCGGTGAGGCCCAGCTCGCCTGGCTCTCCGCCGACCGCGCCATCTCCGCCGCCAACCGCGGCAACGACCCGCTCCTGGCCGGCATCGCGACCACCCGGGTCGCCAACGCGCTCAGGGCGCTCGGCCGCTACCAGGCCGCGCTCGACCTCAACGTCCAAGTCGCCCACGGCCTCATCTCCGAGTCCGGCGGCGAGCGCTCCAGCCCCGCGCAGATCAGCGTCTACGGCGCGCTCCTGCTCCAAGGGGCCATGGCCGCCGCGCTCGGCGGCGACAGCACCACCAGCGAGGACCTGCTCGACAGCGCCTCCCGCGCCGCCAACATCCTCGGCCGCGACGCCAACTACTACTACACGTCCTTCGGGCCGACCAACGTCATGCTCCACCGCGCCGCCGCGTTCGTCGAACTCGGCGAAGGCGGCGACGCCCTCGCCGTCCACGACCGCATCCCGCCCGCCGCGCTCGCCGACCTCGTCGCCGAGCGGCGCTCGCACCACCACCTCGACATGACGCGGGCGTGCGTCCAGGTGGGGGACATGGAGCGGGCCAGCCGCCACCTCGTCACCGCCGACCGCCACGCCCCGGCCGAGGTCCGCTGCCGCCCGGTCGCCATCGAGCTCATCGACCAGATCCTGCACCGCACGAAAGGCGAACCCGGCCAGGAACTGCGCCGCCTCGCGGAAGAGGTAGGCGCCCTCAACTAGCCATCCATCGGCTGCACCGGCACTGGTGCGGGCCAAATTTACGGCTCGCAAGCTTCGCCGAGCGCAGGCTGTGCCCGGAGCCACGCTGCTCGAGCTCCGGGCACAGCCCTAAACTGCAAGGATGCGCACGTTGAGCGAGATCACCGCCGCCCTCGACGACCTGTACCCGCGCCGCTGGGCCGAGGACTGGGACCGGGTCGGGCTCGTCTGCGGACGCGGCGGCAACTCGGTCCGCAAGATCCTCTGCGTCGTGGACGTCGTGCCCGCCACCGTCATCGAAGCCATCGAGAACGATTGCGACCTCATCGTCGCCCACCACCCCCTCCTCCTGCGCGGCGTCTCCAGCCTCGACCCCGCCGCCGACTACAAGGGCGACCTCGTCCACACCCTCATCGAGTCCGGCATGGGCCTCTACGTCGCCCACACCAACGCCGACGTCGCCAACCCCGGCGTCTCCGACGCCCTCGCCGACCGCCTCGGCCTCGTCGACCTCCGCCCCCTGCGGCCCCTCACCGACACCGAGCACCACGGGACCGGACGCGGCATCGGCCGCATCGGGCGACTCCCCGAGACCCTCACCCTCGCCGCGCTCCTCGACAAGGTCGCCAAGACCCTCCCGGCCACCGTCAGCGGCGTCCGCGCCGCAGGCGACCCCGACCGGCAGATCAGCACCGTCGCCGTCTGCGGCGGCGCAGGCGACTCCTACCTCGCCGACGCCGCCGCGGCCGGCGCCAACGCCTACCTGACGGCCGATCTGCGCCACCATCCGGCCAGCGAGCACCTCGCCCGGAGCGGCCCGGCCCTCATCGACGCCGCCCACTGGGCCACCGAGCGACCGTGGCTCGATATCGTTGCCGAGCAACTGTCCCGTCTGGTCGACGACGTCCTCGTCTCCGACCTCGACACCGACCCGTGGACCATCCACCAGAAAACCGGGGTGAACTAGGTTGAAAGCCGACCTTTTCGATCAGCGCCGACTGCTCGAACTCCAGGCGGTCGACACCCAGCTCACCCAGCTGGGCCAGCGCCGCAAGAAACTCGACGCCGACCCGGCCTACGCCACGGCCGTCCAGCGCCAGCGGGCCCTCGCCGACAAGGCCGCCAACCTCACCGGCGACCTCGCCGACCTCGACCGCGACATCGAACGCGTCGAACGCGAAGTCGAACTCGTGACCAAGCGCGCCGACGCCGACCGCGCCCGCATGGCCTCAGGCGCCGCCACCGCGAAGGAACTCGAAGGGCTGCAGAGCGAACTCGAGTCCCTCGCCCGCCGCCAAGGCGTCCTCGAAGACGACGAGCTCGAGCTCATGGAGCGCCGCGAGGCCCTCGACGCCGAACTCGCCGACCTGCGCCGCCAGGTCGAGGAGGCCCGCCAGGTCCTCGCCGACGCTGACGCCGACCGGGGCCGCCAAGTAGGCGAGATCGACGCCGAGGCCGCCGACGCGACCTCCACCCGCGAAGCGCTCGTCATCAACATCCCCGACCGCCTCGTCGAGCTCTACGAGCGCATCCACGCCAAGCAGCCCGTCGCCGCCGCCGAACTCGTCGGCCGCCGCTGCGGCTCCTGCCGGGTCGAGAAGTCCCCGGGCGACATGGTCCCCATCAAGGCCGCCCCGATCGACGAGGTGCTGCGCTGCGAGGAATGCGGCAGCATCCTCATCAGGACCGAACTGCCCCAGTCGAAGCCGAGCACGCTCCCCTCCGAGGACGAGCTCAAGAAGTACACGTAGACGAACACGAAAAAGGGCGGGAGGCGCGAACGCGCCTCCCGCCCTTGACGTCTGCCTATTACTGCTTGCTGAACGCGGCCCACCGCTCGATCAGCCCGGTCGCCTTGCCCTCGTCGATCGCCTTCGCGGCCAACACCAGGTTCGACTCGATCAACCCCTTGCGGGTCTTCTCGTCATGCAGGTCCACGCCGTCGATCAGGCCCTGCCGCGACGACAGCGCCGCCGCCGCGTTGATGAGCACCGCGTCCCGCACCGGCCGGTTCCCGCCCGCGAACACCTCGCGCGCCACCGCCGTGTTGAACTCGATATCACCGCCGCGCAGCGCATCCGGACCCGCGTTCTCCAGACCCCACTCGGTGATGTCGATCGAACCCTGCGAGACCCGACCGCCCGAGGCGATCCACTCCGAAGTCGTATCCGACGTCGAGATCTCGTCCAGGCCGTCGTCACCGCGCACCACGAACACCGAAGCGCCCCGCGCCGCGAACACCTGCGCCATCAACGGCGCCTTCACCGGGTCCGCGCAGCCGATCAGGCCCGCCGCGGGCTGACCCGGGTTCGTCAACGGCCCCAACAGGTTGAACACCGTCGGAATACCCAGCGCGGCCCGCACCGGCCCCGCATGCCGCATCCCCGGGTGGAACGTGCGCGCGAACGCGAACCCGATCCCGACCTCCCGCACCGACGCCTCGACCCGCTCCGCCGTCGCATCCAAGTCGACGCCCAGCGCCTCCAAGAGGTCCGCCGAACCCACGCTCGACGACGCCGAGCGGTTCCCGTGCTTGATCACCGGCACACCCGTCGCCGCAACCACGATCGCCGCCATCGTCGAGATGTTCACCGAGTTCGAGCCGTCGCCGCCCGTCCCCACGATGTCGACCGCGACACCCAGGTCCGACAGGTCCAGCCGCGTCGTCTCCGACAGCATCCGGCCCGCGATCGCACCGATCTCCTCGGCCGTCTCACCCTTCGAGCGCAGCAGCACCGCGAACGCCGCCAACTGCGCCGGATCGGCGTTCCCCGCCATGATCTCGGCCATCGCCCAGTCGGCGCTGGCCTCATCGAGGTGGTCGCCGTTCGAAAGACGCCCGAGGACGTCAGGCCAGGTCGGGCTGGACATAAGGTCTCCTGAAAGGGGGAGGTCAGGCGGCGCGCTGCGCCGGTGCCACGCCTTCTGCGCGGCTGACCAGCAAGTCTACTACCGTCTGCCCGGTTGTCACGGGGTTAAGCGGGTGCATCAGCACGGCATCCGCCCGGGACCACGCCGCAAGCCACCTGTCGGCGGCCCGCTGCACGACGACCGCCAGCAGCGGCGGCTCGTCGAACTCGTCCCGCAGCTGCCGGGCGATCCCCAGCCCGCCCGCAGGCTGCGCCTCGCCGTCCAGCAGCACCAGGTCCACGGCGTACTTGTCGATGAGCGACACCGCCTCGTCGTACCCGCCCGCGACGGCGTACTCGATCCTCACCCCCTCCACCGGCTCCTCGCCGATCGCCGAGCGCATCTGCTCGATGACCGCGGGTCGATGGCTGTACAGCAGGACCGCGTACTCAGACGTTGAGATACTCACGCCTCGCATATTAAACCGGCCACACTGAAATGGGAAGACCGGCGCGGCCACTTCCCCCCGAACCAGTGCCCACATTGGCCCGACCTGGAATGACCTGGGCACACGGTGTGAAGAGCCTGGGAGCCTACCGCCGCGCGACACGCGCGAAAAACACACCCCATGCGCAGCTTGGGCCCGCCGGACCGTAATAATGTGCGCGTGACTGCCGCCGAAGCAACTATCGACCCCAGCCGTATCCACTCACTGACGCGGCCCAACGTCGTCAGTGTCGGCACCATCGTGTGGTTGAGCAGCGAACTGATGTTCTTTGCGGGCCTGTTCGCCATGTACTTCTCCATCCAGGCCGCCGCGCCTGAGATGTACGAAGCCGGATACGAGCACCTCAAGATCCCGTACGCGCTCGTCTTCACCGTGATCCTCGTGGCCTCGTCGATCACCTGCCAGCTGGGCGTCTTCGCCGCTGAGCGGGGCGACGTCTACAAACTGCGCCTGTGGTTCGCGGTCACCTTCGTCATGGGCCTGGTCTTCGTGCTCGGCCAGGTGAACGAGTACCGGAACCTGGTCACCGAAGGCCACTCGATCTCGGCCGACGGCTACTGGACGATGTTCTTCCTGACCACCGGGTTCCACGGCCTCCACGTGACCGGCGGCCTCGTCGCGTTCATCGTCTACCTCATCCGGACGACGATGGGCCGCTTCAGCCCCGCCCAGGCCACCGCGTCCATCGTGGTGTCCTACTACTGGCACTTCGTCGACGTGGTCTGGATCGCGCTCTTCGCCGTGATCTACTTCCTTCCGATGGCCCAGTACTAACACCTCGGCCGGTCCCTTGTGAACCGGCCCAAAGCAAGTCAGGCCCCGGCCAAGCGCCGGAGCCGCATCCGAGAAATGCGACGGCCGCCGCCCGGAAGGCGGCCGCCGGCCGAACCGGGACCTCACAGGGGCCCGGCCCGGTCCGAGAGCTAGATAAAAGGTGAGGCAACAACCGTGGCTGCATCAGGAAAACGCCGGCGAGGCTGGCGCAAGCGCCTCGGCGCGCTGGCCAGGTTCACCGGCGCACTGGTCATCGTCGGAGGGCTCTACTCGGCGTTCTCCCCGAGCCTGTACGCCCAGGAGGCCGAGTCCAACGCGATCGACTCCGAGGCCGTCAAGGGCCAGGAGCTCTACGACACCAGCTGCATCTCCTGCCACGGCGATAACGGCGAGGGCGTCGAAGGGCGCGGACCGAGCCTCATCGGCGTCGGCTCCGCTGCCGTCGAGTTCCAGGTGAACACCGGCCGCATGCCGATGGCCGCGCAGGGCGCGCAGGCCCCCAGCACGAACTACCCGGTCTTCACCGAAGAAGAGGCCGAGTGGCTCGGGGCGTACATCGAGTACCTCGGCGGCGGCGCGGGCATGCCCGACGACCTCGAGGCGATGGTCGAAGAGGCCGACGTGGCCGCGGGCGGCGACCTGTACCGCGTCAACTGCTCCTCGTGCCACGGCTACGCCGGCGGCGGCGGCGCCCTCTCCTCGGGCGCGCACGCGCCCTCCCTTGAGGGCGTCACCAACGACGAGATCTACCAGGCGATGCTCACCGGCCCGCAGAACATGCCGGTCTTCGCCGACAACGAGCTCACCCCCGAACAGAAGGCCGAGCTCATCGCCTACGTCCAGTACCTCGTGAACGACGACAAGGACCCGGGCGGCGTGTTCACTCTCGGCCGTTTCGGACCGGCCACCGAAGGACTGGCCATCTTCCTGGTCGGCATGACCGCGCTCCTGCTGACCACGCTCTGGATTGCAGGTAAATCGTGAGTGCCCACAACGACAGCAACCCGCCCGAACCGGTGGACCTGAGCAACCCGAAGCTCAGCCGCTTCGAGGTCTACAAAGAGGGCCTGCGTCGCGACGACATCGAGATCATTCACTACGAGCCGCGCTTCGCGAAGCCGGGGACGCAGGCCGAGAAGCGCATGGAGCGCATCGTCGGCGGACTGTTCCTGTTCTCCGGGTTCTTCGCCACCGCGTTCGTGGTCGCCTACATCTGGTGGCCCTGGGAGTATGAAGGCGCGGCCACCTGGCGCGACCTCCAGACCTGGTACACGCCGGTGCTCGGCACCACGCTCGGACTCTCGCTGCTGCTCTTCGCCGTCGGCGTGCTCACCTGGGCGAAGAAGCTCCTCCCGATCGAGGAGCTCGTGCAGGACCGCCACGACGGCGGGTCCTCTTCGGACGACCGCAAGATCGCCGAGGCCACCGTCGACAACATGGGCGAGGACATCGGCGTCAAGCGCCGCCCGTTCCTGGTGAAGGCCGCCCTCCTGGGTGCCGCGCCGCTCGGCCTGGCCGCGATCGCGCCCCTCGGGGCGCTCATCAAGGACCCGGGCGACATGCTCACCGTCACCGGCTGGAACGCCGAGAAGTACAACGACGGCGAGCCGGTCCGCTTCATGATGAAGGACGGCGCCCTGGTGCGCCCGGACATGGTCTCGGTCGGAGGTCAGATCACCATCTACCCGGCCCTGCCGCACGGCGCCACCAACCAGTTCCCGACCTCGCCGGTCCTGCTCATCCACCTGCGGGAATCCGACGCGGCGACGCTGCGCAAGAACCTGTACCCGATGTACCAGGACGCCGAGGCGCTGTGGGGCAACTTCGTCGCCTACTCGAAGATCTGCACCCACGTCGGCTGCCCGACCAGCCTTTACGAGCAGCAGAGCCAGCGCCTGCTGTGCCCGTGCCACCAGTCGCAGTTCAACGTCATCGACAACGCCGCACCCGTCTTCGGCCCGGCCACGCGGCACCTGCCGATGCTGCCGTTCACCGTGGACGAAGAGGGCGTCTTCGTCGCCAAGTCGGACTTCCTGGTGCCCCCGGGGCCGGCGTTCTGGAACCGCCCGTCCCTCCCCGAGGAGGATGAGAAGTGAAACGCCGCAAAGGCACGAGCGACAGCCTGCTGACCAAGGCCGGCGGTGAGCTCGACGACCGCTTCAAGCTCGCGCTCCCCGCCCGAATCCTGTTCAACAAGGTCTTCCCGGACCACTGGTCCTTCCTGCTGGGCGAGATCGCGCTGTTCTCGTTCATCCTGCTGCTGCTCTCGGGCACGTTCCTGGCGCTCTTCTTCGAGCCCTCGATGGTCGAGGTGACCTACAACGGCGTGTACGTGCCGCTGCAGGGCATCGAGATGTCGCAGGCGTACCACTCGGCGCTGGACCTCTCGTTCGAGGTGCGCGGCGGCCTGTTCATGCGCCAGATGCACCACTGGTCGACGCTGCTGTTCATGGCCTCGATCCTGGTCCACATGCTCCGGATCTTCTTCACCGGCGCGTTCCGCGCGCCGCGCGAGACGAACTGGATGATCGGCATCGTGCTGTTCTGGCTCGGCTTCTTCGAGGGCTTCTTCGGCTACTCGCTGCCGGACGACGGCCTCTCGGGCACCGGTCTTCGCATCATGGAGGGCATGACCGAGTCGATCCCGTTCATCGGCCCGTGGGCCTCGGCCGCGCTCTTCGGCGGCCAGTTCCCGGGCACGAGCGTGATCTCGATGCTCTACATCATCCACGTGTTCCTGTTCCCGCTGCTCATCCTGGGCCTCATCGTGGTCCACATCGGGCTCGTGTTCGCGCAGAAGCACACGCAGTGGCCCGGACCGGGCCGCACCGAGCACAACGTGGTCGGCTTCCGGATGTTCCCGAACTACGTCATGAAGCAGGTCGGCTTCATGCTGTTCATCTGGGGCGTCCTCGGGGCGATGGCCGGGCTGTTCCAGATCAACCCGATCTGGCTGTTCGGCCCGTACGAGGTCTCGGTCGTCTCCTCGGCCTCGCAGCCCGACTTCTACGTCATGTACCTCGACGGCCTGATCCGCCTGTTCCCCGCGTGGGAGCTGCGGTTCCCGCCGTACTTCACGCTGCCGCCGGTGTTCTGGCCGGGCATCGTGGGCATGGGGCTCTCGGTCATGCTGCCGCTGCTGTACCCGGCGCTCGAACGCCGTTTCGCGAAGGACCGCGGGCACCACAACCTGCTGCAGCGTCCGCGCGACAACGCGGGCCGCACCAGCCTGGGCGTCATGGTCGTGGTCTTCTGGATCATCGGCGTGATCTCCGGCGGCAACGACGTCGTCGCCGAGCAGTTCGACATCAGCCTGAACGCCATGACCTGGGCGGGCCGCATCGGCCTCGTGGTCCTGCCGATCATCGCGTACTACGTGACGTACCGGATCTGCCTGGGCCTGCAGCAGCACGACCGCGAGGTCCTGGCGCACGGCCTGGAGACGGGCATCCTGATGCGCGACCCGAACGGCCGCTTCTACGAGGTGCACCAGCCCCTCGCGGAGCCGGACGAGCACGGCCACACCGAGCTGGAGTACAACGGCTGGGTGGTCCCGAAGAAGATGAACCGCATCGGCGCGCTGCCGCCCGCCGACAAGGGCTTCTTCAAGTCGATCGAGGAGCCGTCCGAGGACGGCCGCGCCGAGCGGCGCGACGAGATCGAGTCGGGCAAGCACTAAGCGAGACAAGCGAAGCGGGGCCGCACCGAAAGGTGCGGCCCCGCTTTCGGCTGGGCGGGCTAGGATGCGTTCTCGTGACGATGCCGCAGTACCCCCAGATCCAGGCCGCCGCGCGCAACAACGCGGAATGGTGTGCGTCCATGAGCCTTTCGCACGGGATTCCGAGCGTGTCCGGACCGGACGCCTGGGCGGCGCCCTTCCGGACGCCGCTCTTCTACCCCGACGCGGTGACGCTGGCACCGGGCGTCGACCCGGGCGTGCTGGTGTCCCGGATCGACACCGTCTCGCCGGGCGCTTCCGTCAAGGACAGCTTCGCCGACCTCGACCTGGCCCCGGCGGGGTTCCGGGTGCTGTTCGAGGCGCAGTGGATGCACCGCCCGGCGGGCCCGCCCGCGACCGCGGCCGGCCTCTCCTGGGAGGCGGTGGCCGAACCGGAGACGCTGCGCGAGTGGGCGGCCGCCTGGGACGGCGGGGAGGGCCATGCCGACCTGTTCCGGCCCGAGCTGCTCGAGGACCCGGACACGTTCGTGCTCTTCGGTTGCGATGAGGACTACCGCGTCCTCGCCGGAGCCGTCGCGAGCCGCAGCGAGGAGGTCGTCGGCATCTCCAACGTCTTCACTGCCGCCGACGGGCCCGAGTCGGCTTGGCCCGTGGTGCTGGAGGCGGTGCACCGGCTGTTCCCCGACATGCCGGTCGTCGGCTATGAGCACGGGGACGACCTGGATGCGGCCGTGCGCCACGGCTTCGAGCCGATCGGCCCGCTCCGGGTGTGGGTGCACGGCTGAGCGGGCGCCCGCGCTGCGGTCAGTAGCGGTCGACGGTGGTGATGAGCTTGTCGGCGAGCTCGTCCGGGTCGAGCTTCTCCCGGGCGAGCGCGAGGTACAGCGAGTCGAGGTCTGGGAAGCCCAGAGAGGACGCGACGCCGTGGAGCGGTTGCTCGCCTGAGAGTCCGCGCCCGCGGGCGATCAGCGACCGCCACAGGCGGTTCTTTCCGGCTTTGAGTTCGTCTTCGAAGCGCTGCATGGGGATGACGGGGAGCTCGCCGGTGGAGTCGACGTCCTCGACGGCGCCGAACCAGTCGTTGATGTGCAGCTGCGCCTCGGGGGTCTTGGCGTGGTCGAGCCACTGCTTCGAAGGGCCGTAGGGCTGTTCGTTGGTGAGGACGAGCTCGACGGTGTCGCCGTCGCGCAGGCTCTGCGCGAGCGGGGCGATCTCGCCGTTGACGTAGGCGGCGATGAGGCGGTGGCCCTTGGCGGGGCCGGAGCAGTACGCGACGTCGACGGGGGTGGAGGACTTGGGGACCATGAGCTGCTCGCCGTCGCGGGTGAAGACGAGGATGTCCTGGTCGGCGAGGTCGCAGCGGAGCGAGTCGAGGAACTGGCCGGAGTCGGCGACCTCGTGCTGCCAGTCGAGGAGGCGCTGGAGCCACGGGAGCTGGAAGTCGACCGGGTTGGAGCCGGACTGGCGCAGCCCGGCGACGATGCCGACCTCGGCGGTCTCGTGCATCTCCTTGGTGCGGATGAGGAACTCGATCGGGAGGCCGCCGGGTCCGGCGACCGCGGTGTGGATCGACTGGTACAGGTTGAACTTCTTGGCGGCGATGAGGTCGCGGAACTTGCCGCCGACGGGCTTCCAGAGCTTGTGGATCGCGCCGAGCGCGGCGTAGCAGTCGGTGGCGGGGCCGTCGACGACGATGACCAGGCGCGGCGGGTCGGCCGGGCCGGTGCCGGGGTGCTTCTGCATCTCGCGGTAGATCGAGTACGGGTGCCGGGGCCGGTCGAGCAGGCGCGCGGCGACCTTGAACTCGCGCAGGGCGCGGCGGACCTGGGGGGCGATGGCGGCGACCTGGCGGTTGCGGTCGGTGTCGGAGCCGAGGTGCTCGCGGATGCGCTGGAAGACCTCGGGTTCGAGGGTCTCGAGGACGATGTCCTCGAGTTCGCGCTTGATGACGTAGAGGCCGAGCCGGTCGGCGAGGGGGATGAGGACGTCCTTGGTGGCCTCGGCGATGCGGATCTGGCTGGGGCGCTTCTTGAACTTGATGGTCCGCATGTTGTGGAGGCGGTCGGCGAGCTTGATGACCATGACGCGGATGTCGCGCCCGGCGGTGAGCACGAGCTTGCGGAACGTCTCGGCCTCGGCGGCGGAGCCGAGGTGGATCTTGTCGAGCTTGGTGACGCCGTCGACCATGACGGCGATCTCGTCGCCGAAGTCGCCGCGGAGGGCTTCGAGGGAGTAGCTGGTGTCCTCGACGGTGTCGTGGAGGAGCCCGGCCGCGATGGTCGCGGTGTCGACGCCGAGCTCGGCGAGGATGGTGGAGACCGCGATCGGGTGGGTGATGTAGGGCTCGCCGGAGCGGCGGGCCTGGCCGCGGTGCATCTGCTCGGCGATGCGGTAGGCGCGGCGGACGAGGAGCATGTCGGGCTGCTCGCAGTGCGCACGGTGGGCCGCTTCGAGCTGCGCCACCTTCCCCGCGAGGTCCCACGGGTCGTCGGGTTTGGCAGATCGAGTAGCGGAAAGCAATGCGCGCAACATGAAAGCCTCCGATGCCCAAGGTTGACCGCATTCTAGATGTACAACGATTCTTGGAGAGAATCGACACTAGACACTGTCGGATTTCGGCAGGGCCGCCGCTATCGGCGGATGACACACAGTACCCGTGTCGAGCGCTTGCCGGAAACCCCAAGCGCCGCAAATGAATGCGAGACGACTCACGTCCGATTCGCGCAGTTGCGCCGGTCTCAGAAGTTGGCACGCTGGGTTCGCTTGGGACAGCGGAAAGTCCACGGGGCGGTCCCAGTATGTGGTCAGCGTTCGCCGGTGCTGCGGCGCCAGGGGGACGGGTCGTGGGGGACGGTGCCGTTCCAGCGTTCGGCGCCGTCGAGGCGGCTGGCCCAGGGGTGCTCGACCATGACGAGGCGGACGTCGGGGCGGGCGAGCCATTCGAGGAGGAGGCGGGTCTCGGCGGCGTGGGCGGCGTCGGCGACGTCGGCGAGCGGGTCGACGGATCGGGCGGTCTCGCGGAGTTTCGCGATGTGCGGCATCGGGTCGGCCCGAGGCGGGGTGCGGACGGCCCCGGCGAGGAGCCCGTGGCGGATCACGGCGACCTCCCAGCCGCCGCCCTTGGCCCGGCCCGCGGCGACGATCTCCCCGGCCGCCACGAGGCTCCTGGTGCGGTGCGTGGCGGCCGCGAGTTGGAGGTACGCGCCGAGTTCGTCGCGCTTCTCGGCGGCGGACTCGAACCGCTCGGCCGCCGCGAGTTCGGCGAGGCGCTCGGTGACGGCCGCCGCGACCGGGGCCGGGTCGCCGTCCATGGCGCGGGCGGCCCGTTCGGCGACCGCTGCGTACTCCTCGACGGAGACGGTGTGGCGGCACGGCTCGACGCACTTGCCGATCTCGCCGAGCACGCACGTGGGCGACAACCGCTTGGGGGACAGGCGGGTGCGGCACGAGCGGATCGGCAGGGCCGCCTCGATCGCGGCGATCGCGGCCTGCGCCTGCGACCCCGAGGTGGGGCCGAGCCGGGGCGCGCCGGGCCCGGGCGGGGTGCGGGAGACCTGGAGGCGCGGGTAGGGCTCGTCGGTGAGGCGCACCCAGGAGCGGTGCTCGGGGAATTTCGCGGCCCGGTTGTAGGGCGGTTTGCCGCCCGAGATGAGCCGCAGCTCCGCGACGCCGGCCTCGAGCCGGTGGGCGCACTCGATGACCTCGACGCGTTCTGCGGAGGCGAGCATGTCGCGCAGGCGGCGGCGCTGCTCGGCGGCGGAGAAGTAGGAGCGGACGCGGGCGGCGACATCGACCGAGACGCCGATGTAGAGCGCCCGGTCGTCGGCGTCGCGGAAGATGTAGACGCCGGGGCCGTGGGGGAGCCCGTCGGCGAGGTGGCGTTTGCGGCGCTGCAGTTCGGAGGGGATGGCGCGGCAGAACTCGGCGAGTTCGGCGTCGGTCGTGACGCCGTGCCCGGAGGCGCGCTCGATGAGGGCGTGCAGGACGGTGACGGTGGCGCGGGCGTCGTCGAGCGCCCGGTGGTTGGGGGTGACGGGGGAGCCGAAGAACCGCGCGAGGGTGCCGAGCCGCCGGTTGGGGACCTCGCTCTTCTCGGTGAGGCGCCGGGCCAGGACCACGGTGTCGATGACGGGCGGGCGGGGCCAGCGCGTGTCGGTGAGCTCGCACGCGTGGCGCAGGAACCCGATGTCGAAGCCCGCGTTGTGGGCGACGAGGGTGGCGCCGTGCGCGAACTCGAGGAACGCGGGGAGGACCGCTTCGATGCCGGGGGCGTCGGCGACCATCGCGTCGGTGATGCCCGTGAGGCGGGTGACGCGCGGGTCGATGGACTCGCCGGGGTTGACGAGGGTCCCGAACTCGCCGATGACCTCGCCGCCTTTGACTTTGACGGCGCCGATCTCGGTGATGCCGCACGCGTCGGCGGCGAGGCCGGTGGTCTCCAGGTCGACGACGCAGAACACGACCTCGGACAGGGCCGTGCCCAGGCTGTCGAGGGTCGGCTGGGTGTAGCCGGTCTCGGTGAGTGCACCGTCGCTCTCGGCAGCGCCGCGTCTGTACATGCCCGCCAGCCTAAGGGCGGCCTGTGACAGACCGGTCCTTGCGGCTGTTCGAACGTCGCGGCCGCCGCACTGCGGAGCGGACCCGGTCAGTGGCCCTGGCGGAGCGCCGGGCCAGGCGGGCGCTCTCCTCGGCCTGCTTCGCGGAGAGCTTCGCCAGGAGCGACGCGGGCCAGAACACGGCCTTGTAGCGGCGGCGCGGCTCGGCGGTCTTGTCCAGTTCGGAGTGGAGGTCGCGCACGGCGTCGGCGAGCCCGGCCGGGTCGGCCCCGTGGGGGGAGTAGCGGTGGCGGGCCATGGCCGCGCCGAGGGCGGTCGCGGCCTCCCTGGCGGCGGGGGCGGCCTGGGCGAGGACCCCGGCGGCCTGCCTGGGGGTGAGCGAGTCGCTGAGGCCCACGCCGTAGTCGAGGGCGAGGTCGAGGGTCTCGTCCCACGCGGTCTTGGCGGTGACGCGGGCCGGGTCGAGTCTGCGGCGGCGCAGGAGGCCGCGCCATACGGCGGGCAGGAACGGGAGGGCCAGGGCGGGGAGCAGGAGCAGCCAGGCCGGGTTGAACCCGAAGCCGCCGCCGGAGCCTCCGTCTGCGGCCTGCGCGGTGGGCCCTTCGGTGGTGGGGGCCCCTTCGGAGGGGTCGGCCGGGGCGGTGCTGGCGCCTTCGCTGGGTTCGGTGCCGGGCTCGGTGGTCGCGCCGGGCTCGGCGGTCTGCTCGTCCTCGGGCAGCGGCTCGGTCGCCCACGGGAACGTGACGGCGCCGGGCACGCCCGAGACCGGGGTCGGGTCGTAGGTGACCCAGCCCGGTCCGTCGTAGTAGACCTCGACCCACGCGTGGTAGTCGTGGCTGGTGAGGACCCAGTCCTCGCCGTCGCGGGTGCCCTGGGACATGCCGATGACGACGCGCGCGGCGACGTCGGCCTCGCGCAGCATCCACGCCATGGCGGCCGCGTACTGCTGGCAGTAGCCCTCTTTGGTCTCGAGGAAGTCGAGGATGGCCTCGTCGTTGCCCGCGTCGGTGGTCTCCAGGGAGTACTGGAAGCCGTTGCCGACCGAGAGGTACTCGAGTGCCGCGAGGACCTTCTCGTGGACGGTGGTCGCCCCCGCGAGCTCGCGGTCGACGATCTCGGTCAGCTCGGGCACGTCGGGCGTCCGGGTGTTGGACTCCCACCGGTCGTCGGAGGAGTCCATGCCGTCGGCGCCGGCGAGGACCGCCGCGTCCGGTTCCCAGTCCACATAGGAGAGCGAGTACGAGTCGACGTCGCCCATGTCGGTGCCGTCGCCGTTGATCACGTCGGTCTCGTCGTCGACGACCCAGCTCCCCTCGATCGAGAGGTCGACCGGGTCGCCGTAGACGGGCACGACCGGGGCCTGCAGCGCGAGGTTCTCGATGCTCGCGGTGTACACGTCGCCGTCGCCGGAGGCGTTGTCGGCGAGGGTGCCGAGGGGCTCGCCGCTCTCGTAGTCGTTGGGGCCGAAGCCGTCCGTGGTGAGCTCGTCGAGGACGTGCATCCGCAGGTAGCGCGGGTTCGGATCGTCCGTCGCGACGCGCAGGACGTCGACCTCCTCGGGCCGGTTGAGCGACCCGGACAGCTGCGCCCACGGGTTGACGTCGCCGAGCCCGGCGTCGCCGCCGCCCTCGTAGCCGTCGGCGACCCGGTCGATGAACCCGGACGTGTTGGTCGGGACGACGGTGAGCGCCAGGAGCGTGGCGACGATGAACCCCGTCGCCGACCAGCGGGCCGTGCGCGCCATCGGCGAGGGGAACCGCTGCGACACGAGCTGGCCCGTCCCGGTGAACCGGTGCCCGAACGCCGAGACGCGCCGCAGGTTGTCGTCGGCGAGGAGCCACAGGTACGAGACGGCGGGGAGGATGAACCAGAACCAGGCCGTCGCGTCCGGCGCGACCGAGACCGGCACCAGGTACATCGTCAGGAGCGTCAGCCCCGCGAGCGCCGGGGTGCGCAGGCCGACCACGAACATGTCGTGGAGGATCGCGACGAGCCCGATCCCCAGGAGCGTCAGGAACAGGATGCCGCCCTCGGCGGCCACCGGCGGGGCCTCCCGGACGATCCCCGCGACGCCTTCACCGGCGAGCGCGCCGAAGTGCGCGAACGTGTCCGGCATCGGGATGATGAACAGGAAGCCGGTGCCGTCCCCGAAACCGGCGGTCAGCACGACCAGCAGCCCCGCGCACATCGCGGCGGTCTGCAGGCCCTGCCCGCGCCCGGCCGCGCGCGTCAGCGACCCGCAGGTCGCGATCACCGTGAGGGTGAGCAGCACCGGGACCGTCCACCCCAGGCCCTCGAAGATGCCGATGAGCGGCGTCAGCGTCAGGGCCAGGGTGGCGGCCGCGACCATCGTGGCGTGCCGCTGTCCGCTCATGCGAGAGTCCTCCACGCGCCCAGGCGGGTCCACACCCGGCGCAGCTCGGTCCCGGCGACCACCGGGATCACCTGCCAGCCCGCGTTCGACAGCGTCGAGACGGCCGCGACGTGCTGCTCGGCGAACGCCCGCTCGCGCGGGTCCTGCCGGCTCGACGGCGCCTTCGGAATCCACCGCACCGGGTCGACCACGAGCGCCGTGCACGCCCCGCCGCGCTTCGCCAGCTGCCCCAGCGTCGCCGCGTCCTCAGGGCTCAAATGCCCTAGGAACGCCACGATCCCGGAGACCGAACGCGGCCGCTGGGCCTTCTCGACCATGTGCGACACCGGCGCCTCGGGGGCCGCGGCCACCGTCGCCAGGTACCGCATCGCCTGGCTGTAATCGCCTTGGCGGCATTCGAAATCGCGGTGCGCGGTGATCAGCCACGGGTCGATGCCGTCCCGCGAGAGCCGCACCGTCGCCGAAGCGGCCGCGTCCACCATCCACTCGAAGCTCGACAGCTCCCCGCGGTGCGCGCCCCGGCGCACGTCCAGCAGGATCGCCGCGTTGTTCTCCCACGGCTGCTCCTCGCGGCGCACCATGAGCTGCCCGCGGTGCGCGCTGGCCTTCCAGTGCACGCGCCGCATGTCGTCGCCGTGGCGGTACTCGCGCACGGCGATGTCGTCGTTGCCGGTGATCGCGACCGCGTGCGCCGCCGACTCGCCCGAGGACATCCCGGCCCCGCCCGGCAGCAGGAGGCTCCGCAGCGGCTGGATGCGCGGGGTCACGATCAGCTCGGTCGTCAAAGGGAACTCCTGCACCGAGACGGCCAGCCCGAACGGGTCGGACGTGCGCACCGTCAGAGGCCCCAGCTCGTACGCGCCCCGCGTGCCCGGCGTGATCGTGTAGTTCACGACGCTCCGCGCGCCCGGCGCGAGCTTCTCCAGCACCAGGCGCGGCCGGTTCCCCAGCCGGTACGGGATGCGGTCCTCCAGCATCAGCGCCGGAGGCCGCGCCCGGCCCGTGTTCTGGATGCCCAGGCGCACCTGCGTGGGCTGCCCCGCCTCGACCTGCGCCGGGTTCAGCACCCGGTTCGACTCCAGCGACGGCCGCGACCAGCGCAGCAGCACGAGCCCGCCCAGCGGCGCGATGAACGCCAGCAGCGCCGCGCGCAGCAGGTCGCCCTCGCCCACCACCAGCGAGACGAGCCCGACCACCACGCTCACCGCCAGCAGAGTCTTGCCGCGCCCGGTGAGCTCCACGCCTAATACCTCCCCGGGTGGGACACCACCGGGACGTGCCGGAGGATGTCCGACACGATCGCCTTCGTGTCGCCGCCGCCCATCGTCGTCTCCGTCGTGGGGATCAACCGGTGCGCAAGGACCGGCACTGCCAGCTGCTGCACGTCGTCAGGCAACGCGAAATCGCGGCCGTCCATCGCCGCGAGCACCTGCGTGCACCGCAGCAGCTGCAGCGTCGCCCGCGGGCTCGCTCCCAACCGGACCTGCGCGTTCGTGCGCGTCGCGGCGACCAGGTCGACCACGTACCGCTTCAGCTCGGGCGCCATGTGCACCGCGCGCGCCGCCGCGATCATCCGCACGATCATCTCCGCGTCCGCGACCGGCCGCAGCGCGTCGAGCGGGTTGTACTCCTCGCGGCGGTCCAGGAGCGCCAGCTCCGCGTTCACGTCCGGGTACCCGATCGCCAGGCGCGCCGCGAACCGGTCGCGCTGCGCCTCAGGAAGCGGGTACGTCCCCTCCATCTCCACCGGGTTCTGGGTGGCGATGACCATGAACGGGCTGCGCAGCTTGTACGTGTTCCCGTCGACCGTGACCTGCCGCTCCTCCATGCACTCCAGGAGCGCGGCCTGCGTCTTGGGGCTGGCGCGGTTGATCTCGTCGCCCAGGATCAGGTTCCCGAAGATCGCGCCCGGCTTGAACACGAAGTCGCGCTTCTCGGGATCGAAGATGCTCACGCCCGTCACGTCCGAAGGCAGGAGGTCCGGCGTGAACTGGATGCGCCGCACCGAGCAGTCGACCGAGCGGGCCAGCGCCTTCGCCAGCTGGGTCTTGCCGACCCCCGGCACGTCCTCCAGCAGCAGGTGGCCTTCCGCGAGCATCACCGCGAGCGCGAGCTTGATCGTGTGGGACTTGCCCTCGATCACCCACTCGACGTTCGTCAGGATGCCCTCGGCCGTCGCCTTGAACTCCTGCGGGGAGAGCGGCGCGGGGGCCTGCGGCGGCTGGCCTGGGGACGACTCGAAGGTCAATGGTCCTCCCGGGGGGAAAGTCTGCGGAAATGCGCGACCTGACACGCCGTCCCGCGTTACGGTCGCCTGTCCGCCATCCTACTCGGACGCGCCCAGACCCTATGTCACGCGCCACCGCAGCGCCACTCCGCTACACTGGTCGCATGTCCCGGGCTTCCGTGCTCCTTAGATAGCCGTGTCGGAGAGAACCGACACGGCCACCCCTGCATGCCAGGGGTTTTTTGCTGTCTAGGGTTCATACCCGGAAACCGCAGCCCGAACCCGAAGCCATCACCGGACCACAGGACGAGCCATGACCGAACCCGCACACCGCTACGACGCCAAGCTGGCCAACGCGATCGAACCGCGCTGGCAGGAGCGCTGGGAGGCCGAGCAGACCTTCCGCGCCCCCAACCCGTCCGGGGCCCTGGCCGAGCCGGACCACCCGCGCGCCGGGGCGCCCAAGAAGTTCGTCATGGACATGTTCCCGTACCCGTCCGGCGCGGGCCTGCACGTGGGCCACCCGCTGGGGTACATCGCCACGGACGCGTACTCGCGCTACCTGCGCATGGCCGGGTTCAACGTCCTGCACCCGCTGGGCTTCGACGCGTTCGGCCTGCCCACCGAGCAGTACGCGATCGCCACGGGCCGCCAGCCCGCCGAGATCACCGCCGAGAACATCGACCGGTACCGGCGCCAGCTGCGCCTGGTCGGCATGGGCTACGACAACCGCCGCGAGTTCGCCACCACCGACCCCGAGTACTTCAAGTGGACCCAGTGGATCTTCCTGCAGATCTTCAACTCCTGGTACGACACCGACGCCGACAAGGCGCGCCCGATCAGCGAACTGATCAACGCCTTCGAGTCCGGTGAGCGCCCGACCGCCGACGGCCGCCCGTGGTCCGAGCTGAGCAGCGTCGAGCGCCGCCGCGTCATCGACGGCCACCGCCTGGCCTACGTCACCGAAGCGCCCGTGAACTGGTGCCCCGGCCTGGGCACCGTGCTGTCCAACGAAGAGGTCACCTCCGAGGGCCGCTCCGAGCGCGGCAACTTCCCGGTCTACACGCGCACCCTGAAGCAGTGGATGATGCGCATCACCGCCTACGCCGACCGCCTGCTGTCGGACCTGGACGGCCTGGACTGGACCGAGTCCCTGAAGTCGATGCAGCGCAACTGGATCGGCAAGTCCACCGGCGCGTTCGTCGACTTCGCGACCTACGCCGGGGACATCCGCGTCTTCACCACCCGCCCCGACACCCTGTTCGGCGCCACCTACATGGTCCTGGCCCCCGAGCACCCGCTGGTCGAGTCCCTGACCGCCGAGTCCTGGCCCGCCGGCGTCCCCGCCGCCTGGACCGGCGGCCACGACACCCCCGCCGGGGCCGTCGCCGCCTACCGCGCCCAGGCCGCCGCCAAGACCGACGTGGAGCGCCAGGCCGACGCCAAGACCAAGACCGGCGTCTTCACCGGCGGCTACGCCACCAACCCCGTCAACGGCGACACGGTCCCGGTCTTCATCGCCGACTACGTCCTGGCCGGATACGGCACCGGCGCGATCATGGCCGTCCCCGCCCACGACGAACGCGACTTCGACTTCGCCACCGCCTTCGGCATCCCGATCGTCCAGGTCCTCACCGAAGGCGCCGAATGGGACCGCCAGGCCGTGCTGACCAGCAGCACCGGCACCTGCGTCAACTCCGGCTTCCTCGACGGCCTGGCCGTCGCCGACGCCAAGGCCCGCATGATCGACTGGCTGAACGAGCACGGCCGCGGCGAAGGCGCCACGACGTTCCGCCTGCGCGACTGGCTGTTCAGCCGCCAGCGCTACTGGGGCGAGCCCTTCCCGATCGTCTACGACGAGACCGGCCTGCCCGTGGCCCTGAGCGACGAGCACCTGCCCGTCGCCCTGCCGCAGATGGACGACTTCTCGCCCAAGACCTTCGACGCCGAAGACGCCGACTCCGCCCCCGAGCCGCCCCTGGGCCGCGCCAAGGACTGGGTCGAGGTCGAACTGGACCTGGGCGACGGACCCAAGACCTACACCCGCGAACTCAACACCATGCCCAACTGGGCCGGGTCCTCCTGGTACGAGCTGCGCTACACCGACCCCAAGGCCGCCGCGACCCTGGCCGACCCCGCCAACGAGTCCTACTGGATGGGCCCGCAGGACGCCGAGGACGTCGGCGGCGTCGACCTGTACATCGGCGGCGTCGAGCACGCCGTCCTGCACCTGCTGTACGCCCGCTTCTGGCAGAAGGTCCTGTTCGACCTGGGCCACGTCTCCAGCCGCGAGCCCTTCCGCCGCCTGTTCAACCAGGGCTACATCCAGGCCTACGCCTACACCGACGACCGCGGCGTCTACGTCCCGGCCGAAGAGGTCGAGGAAGAGTCCGAAGGCGTCTACACCTACAAGGGCGCCAAGGTCAACCGCGAGTACGGCAAGATGGGCAAGTCCCTCAAGAACGTCGTCACCCCCGACGAGGTCTGCGAGTCCTACGGCGCCGACACCTTCCGCGTCTACGAGATGTCGATGGGCCCCCTGGCCGACTCCAAGCCCTGGGAGACCCGCGCCATCGTCGGCTCCCAGCGGTTCCTGCAGCGCCTGTGGCGCAACATCGTCGACGAGGAGACCGGCGAGGTCACGGTCGCCGACACCGCGCCGACGCCTGAGACCCTGCGCGAACTGCACAAGGCCATCGCCGGGGTCCGCGACGACTACGAGAACCTGCGGATGAACACCGCCGTCGCCAAGCTGATCACGCTGAACAACCACCTGACCGGCCTGAACCCGGTCCCGCGCGAGGCCGCCGAGGCCCTGGTCGCCATGGCCGCGCCGATCGCCCCGCACATCGCCGAGGAGCTGTGGGAGCGCCTGGGCCACAAGGGCGGCATCGCCTACGTGGACTTCCCGGTCGCCGACGAGCGCCACCTGGTCGAGGACACCGTCACCTACCCGGTGCAGATCAACGGCAAGGTGCGCGGGCGCATCGAGGTCGCCGCCGGAGCCGACGAGGAGGCCGTGAAGGCCGCCGCGCTGGCCGAGGAGAAGGTGGCCGCGAACCTGGCGGGCAAGGACGTCAAGAAGGTCATCGTGGTGGCGGGCAAGATGGTCTCGATCGTCGCCAAGTAAGCCGAGAGTGAGGGGCGGGTCCCGGAAGAACAGCCTGTAAGCGCGGCGAAGCCGCGCTTACAAATCGGCTGCTCTGGGCGGACCCGCCCTTCGTCATTCCTCCGGCCAGCTCGCCCCGCCGCCCCGGTACGTGTAAGCCGCGGCTTTCTCGTTGTGCAGCAGGAAGAGCAGCACCAGGCACAGGGTGAGGGCGCCGTAGGCCGAGAGTGCGTCGACGCCGTCGAACCCCAGGCTCGTCCGCACGGGCGCGATGCTGAAGCCGACCGCGGCGGGCAGGTTGTAGAAGCAGCAGAGGACGCACAGCGCGATCTCCAGGACCCTCGCCCAGTTCTGGCGGGCGGCGATGCCCACGGCGAGGACCGTGCTGGCGAGCGCGGCGATCGCGGTGCCGATGAGGATGCCCAGCACCAGTTGCGGGCCGGGCTCGGGGAGCGCTCCGCGGAGGTTCAAGAGGAGGGAGGCCTGGACGGCCAGTGACAGGATGCTGCCGCAGATGAGCGCGAGCGCGGCGAGGACCTGCCAGGGGATCGGGCGGTGGTATGCGGGTTTCGCTTGCAGGGGTGTCATATTCACAGGATACTTCTTTATCGTCATCATGACGAGATTATTCTCGTCGGTTCGACGAAAATTCATCCGGCGAGCGTCGGTATTGACCAGCATCTATGTTCCGGCTAGGCTGTGCTCACCTCGCTGGGAGCGCTCCGCTCCCGCTGGGGCCCATCCTTCGAACAGCCTCGTACCCTCACGGCGCGGCACCACCCTGAGGAGCATTCCGTGCTGAAATCCCGTCAACGCCGCCGCGCTGTGATCGCGGGGGTCGTCACCGTCGCGACCGCGGCGCTCGGCATCGGGCTCTCGACCCAGTTCGCGAGCGCCCAGACCACCCTCCGCGGCGCGGCCGACGCCCTCGGCAAGGACATCGGCGTGGCCGTGTCCTACTCCCAGCTCATGAACAACGAGTCCTACCGCAACACCGTGGCCTCGGAATTCAACTCGCTCACCGCCGAGAACGCGATGAAGTGGGACGCCACCGAGCCCTCCGACGGCAACTACACGTTCACGCAGGCCGACGCCATCGTGGACTTCGCCGAGGACAACAACCAGACCGTCCACGGCCACACCTTCGTGTGGCACAGCCAGACCCCTTCGTGGGTGCAGAACCTCTCCGGCACGGCCCTGCAGACCGCGATGGTCGACCACATCAACACGCTCGCCAACCGCTACGAGGGCCGCGTCGACTCCTGGGACGTCGTCAACGAGGTCGTGAGCGACTCCAACGGCGCCCTGCGCTCCTCGTTCTGGCTCAACGGACTCGGCGAGGGGTACATCACGACCGCGTTCCAGACCGCCCGTGCGGCCGACCCGAACGCGGACCTGTACATCAACGACTACTCGATCGAGGCCGACAACGCGAAGTCGGACCGGATCTACACCATCGCCCAGGGCCTGAAGGCGCAGAACGTGCTCGACGGCGTGGGCTTCCAGTCCCACCTGATCCTCGGCCAGGTGCCCTCCACGATGGAGGCGAACCTGCAGCGCTTCGTCGACCTGGGCCTGAAGGTCCGCATCACCGAGCTGGACATCCGGCTCCCGACCCCGGCCGACTCGACCGAGCTCGCGCAGCAGGCCGCCGACTACGAGCGCGTGGTCGCCATGTGCGCCGAGCTCGCCGACTGCTCCGGCGTCACGGTGTGGGGCCTGCGCGACGGCGACTCCTGGGTCCCGAGCGTCTTCCCCGGTTACGGTGCGCCGCTGCTGTTCAACGACGACCTCTCCAAGAAGCCCGCGTACACCTCGACGCTGAACGCCCTCGGCGGCGACGGCACCGGGAACCCGACCACGACCCCGGCCACCTCGAACCCCGCGACCACCACGCCCCCGCCCACCGGCTCGGGCTGCACCGCGGTGCTGGCCGTCCAGAGCCCGTGGAACACCGGCGCGACCTATTCGGCGACAGTGACGGCCAACCAGGCCCTGACCGGTTGGAACGTGACGTGGACCTGGCCGGGCTCGGAGCGGATCTCCAACGCCTGGAGCGTGACCGGGACCCTGACCGGGGCGACGGTGAACGGCGCGAACGCCGCCTACAACGGCACGCTCGCGGCCGGGCAGTCGACGACGTTCGGGTTCAACATCACCAAGAACGACGGCTCGACCGCTTCCGTCCCCACGGTGACGTGCACGCCCGCTTAGACCAGTCTCTTCGCACAGGTGAGGGCCGGGACGCCGCAAGCGTCCCGGCCCTCACCGCTGCCGCTAGGCCAGTTCGGCCTGGAACATCCAGCTCTGCTTCTCGAGTTCGGCGGTGACGCCGATGAGGAGGTCCTGGGTGACCGGGTCGGCCGACTCGGTGACCTCGATGCGCTCGCGCATGTTGGCGATGATCGCCGCGTAGGCCTCGATGAACAGCGAGACGACCTCGGTGTCGCTGATCTGGCCGTCGTGGATCTTGGGGACCGAGGAGGTGTCGGCGACGGTGGCCGCGCGCCCGTCGGCGCTGACGCCGATGGCGATGGCCCGCTCGGCGACGAGGTCGGCGGCGTTGCGGGCCGACACGACGATCTCGTCGAGCTGGAGGTGGAGCGAGCGGAAGTTCTTGCCGTAGACGTTCCAGTGCGCCTGCTTGCCGACGAGGGAGAGGTCGATGAGGTCGACGAGCGCGCCCTGCAGGGCCTTCGCGGTGGTCTCGCGGTTCTCGTCGGAAAGGCTGGAGCGGACGGTGGACATCTCGGTACCTCGCATCGGGCTGGGCTCTTGGCGGCGGCTCGGAACAGCGGTGCGCGACAGTGAGCTTCGGGCGGTCGCACCGCCCAGGGTAGCTTTCCCGCGCCCGCGGCGCGGGCGACTCGTCGCACGGGGCGTGCGGGTGCGGGAAATCCCGCTTCCGCGCGGGGCGCGGGAAAGGCCTGCGGAATCCCTGTGCCCCCGGTCGCAATTTGTTCGGATAGTCGATAAACTAATGAGCGTCGTGCCGACCCACCCCGGCCGCGCCGTCGTCCGTACCCTCAACAGGCTGGAGCCTCGAATGCCTTACCGCCCGCCGCTGGTCGCCCGCGAGTTCTTCGTCGCCGACCCTCCGGAGCTTCCCCAGCGAGCCGTCGGCGAGCAGGGTCTCTCGGCCGTCACGAGCGCCGAGGTCGTCAAGACCTTCCCGGACGCGGTCCTGCTCAAGGCCGCCACGAGCGCGGGCGAGGAGCTGTACGTCGCCATCGCGGCCGCCGGGGAGGGCGTCATCGGCACCCGCCTGACCGCCGACCCGGCCGCCCGCCCGGCCGCCGAGAAGATCATCGAGCTCGTCCGCCCCGGCTCCTACGCCGACGCGAAGGTCACGGTCGAGGGCGACACGGTCGTCGTGGACGCGGGCGCCGTGCGCGCGGTCGCCACCCTCGGCGCCTGGTCCCTGAAGTACACCGACGCCGCCGGGAAGACCCTCGTCGCCCAGAACCCCGGCGAGGAGGACATCTCCGGGCGCCTGCGCACCCTCCCGTTCGGCCGGTCCCTTGTGGACGGTAAGGCCGTGGCGTTCCATGAGTCCTTCACGGCCGCACCGGACGAGGCATTCGCCGGGTTCGGCGAGCGGTTCGCGCCGCTGAACGCGCGCGGCCAGCGCCCGCTGATGTGGAACTTCGACGCGTTCGGCTCCGAGTCGATCCGCATGTACAAGAACGCGCCCGTGTACGTCTCGGACCGCGGCTACGGCATCGTCGTCAACTCCGGTGCGCCCGTCGAGTTCGACATGGCCCAGCAGACGCACGCGGCCGTCGAGTTCATCGTGCCCGACGACGCGCTCGAGTACTTCGTGCTCGGCGGCACCCCCGCGGAGGTCCTGGACCGGTTCGACGGCCTGACCTCCCGTCCGGCGCTGCCCCCGAAGTGGGCCTTCGGCACCTGGATCTCCTCGGGCTTCTTCGTGGACTCCGAGGAGCGGGTCATGGAGCGGGCCAAGAAGATCCGCGAGCGCGGCATCCCCTGCGACGTGCTGCACCTCGACACGTTCTGGCAGCACGAGCCGCACTGGTCGGACATGCAGTGGGACCGCGAGAACTTCCCCGAGCCCGAGCGGATGCTCGCCGAGCTCGCGGAGCAGGGCTTCAAGGTCTGCCTGTGGATGAACTCGTACATCTCGGCCAAGTCCCCGGTGTTCACCGAGGGCGACGAGCGCGGGTACTTCCTGCGCAACGCCGAGGGCGAGACCTATGTGGCCGACGTCTGGCACGGCTCGCACCAGGCCAGCGGCATCGTCGACTTCACCAACCCCGACGCGGTGGCGTGGTGGAAGGACCTGCTGCGCGGGCCGCTGCAGGCCGGTGCGGCGCTGTACAAGACCGACTTCGCCGAGGGCGTGCCCGCCGACGCGGTGGCGTTCAACGGCATGACCGGCACCGAGCTGCACAACGTGTACACGCTCCTCTACAACGACGCGGTGGTCGAGGTGACCCGCGAGGTCAACGGCCACGACCTCGTCTGGGCGCGCTCGTCGTTCCTCGGCGGGCAGCGCCACTCCGCGCAGTGGTCGGGCGACGTGCAGACCACCTGGGCGGGCCTGGGCGGCACCATCCGCGGCGGCCTCTCGCACGGCCTGTCGGGCGTCCCGTTCTGGTCGCACGACACCGGCGGCTTCAACGGCACGCCCACCGACGACCTGTACATCCGCTGGGCCCAGTTCGGCGCGCTCTCGCCGCTGCTGCGCTACCACGGGACGACCACCCGCGAGCAGTGGGAGTTCTCCGAGCTGGCCGAGCGCCTCTCGGTGGAGTCGCTGCGGCTGCGGTACTCGCTGATGCCGTACATCTACTCGGCGGCGGTGCACGCCTCGCGCACGGGCGAGCCGGTGCTGCGCGCGCTCAACGTCGACGACCCGTCGGACCCGGTCTCGTGGAACGCCGACCAGGAGTACCGCTTCGGCAAGGACCTCCTCGTCGCGCCGGTGAACGACCCGTCCGGTGAGCGCAAGGTGTACCTGCCCGAGGGCCGGTGGATCGACTACTGGACCAAGGAGGTCCACGAGGGCGGGCGCTACATCGACACGAAGCACGGCCTGGAGACCTTCCCGGTGTTCGTGCGCTACGGCGCGATCGTGCCGCGCGTCGCGCCGGGCGCGACGGTGGGCGACGGCGCGTTCGAGGCGATCACCCTCGAGGTCTGGGGTGTGCCGGACCGCGGCATCACGATCAGCGACGTCGACGGCGACACGACCGTGTCTCTTGAAACAGTTTCCGAAACTGTTGTGACCCTGAGTGCGACCGGCCCGGCGGACATCGCTAAGGTGAGCGTCATGGATGTTGCGGGCAAGCCCGCGAACGTGGAGCTGGAGCGTAAGTAGATGACACTGGTGGCCGGAGTCGACTCGTCGACGCAGTCGACGAAAGTGTTGCTCGTCGAAGCCGAAACGGGCGAGATCGTCGACTCCGGTCGCGCCTCCCACCCGGACGGGACCGAGTGCCCGCCCGAAGCCTGGTGGGAGGCACTGCAGGAGGCCGGCAAAGGCCTGCTCGACCGGGCCGAGGCCGTGGCCGTCGCCGGGCAGCAGCACGGCATGGTCGCCCTCGACAAGGACGACCAGGTCGTGCGCCCGGCCTTGCTGTGGAACGACACCCGCTCGGCCCCGCAGGCCGAGCGCCTGACCGCCGAGCACGGCGGCCCCGAAGCGTGGGCCGCCGACACCGGCCTCGTCCTCGCGGCCTCCTTCACCGCCACGAAACTCGCCTGGCTCGCCGAGAACGAGCCCGAAAACGCGGCGAAAACTGTTTCAGTGATGCTCCCGCACGACTGGCTCACGATGAAGCTTCGCGGCGTCACCGCGGCCGAGGCGACCACCGACCGCTCGGACGCCTCCGGCACCGGCTACTGGTCGCCCGCCACAGGCGGCTACGTCCGCGAACGCCTCGTCCAGGCCTTCGGCCGCGACCTCGCGCTCCCGCGCGTCGCCGCCCCGAACGAGATCGTCGGCCGCACCGCCTCCGGCGCGGCAGTCGCACCCGGCACCGGCGACAACGCCGGAGCCGCGCTCGGCCTGGGCCTCGGGCCCGGCGACGTGGCCGTCTCGCTCGGCACCTCCGGCACCGTCTTCGGCGTCTCCGACGTGGCCGCCGCCGACGCCTCCGGGCTCGTGGCCGGGTTCGCCGACGCCACCGGCCGGTTCCTGCCGCTCGTGTGCACCCTCAACGCCGCCCGCGTCCTCGACACGTTCCGGTCCCTCCTCGGCGTGGACCACGCCGAGTTCGACCGGCTCGCGCTCGCCGCCGAACCCGGCGCCGGAGGCCTCACCCTCCTGCCGTACCTCGACGGCGAACGGACCCCCAAGCGCCCCAGTGCCACGGGCGTCATCAGCGGGCTCACCACGGCGTCGACCCGCGAAGACCTCGCCCGCGCCGCCGTCGAAGGCATGCTCTCGGCCCAGGCCGACGGGCTCGCCGCCATGGCCGCCCAAGGGCTCCAGGCGAAGCGCGTGCTCCTCATCGGCGGAGCCTCCGCCTCCGAGGCCGTGCGCCAGATCGCCCCGAGCGTCTTCGGCGTCGACGTCGAGGTTCCCCCGTCGGCCGAATACGTCGCCCTCGGCGCCGCCAAGCAGGCAGCATGGGCGCTGACGGGCGCCAAGACCCCGCCGCAGTGGAAGACAGGCGACACCGCGCGGCTCACCGGCTCCGCCGCCGCCGAAGTGTCTGAGCAGTACGCGACCCTCCGGGACGAGACCTCGTCCTGGGCCGCACATCACTAGGAAAAGGACAGATCATGACCGACAAATACGCACCGGTGCCCGAGGACAAGTTCTCCTTCGGTATCTGGACGGTCGGCTGGGCGGCTCAGGACGTCTTCGGCTCGGCCACCCGCGAGGCCATGAGCGCCGACCGCGCCGTGCGCAAGCTCGCCGAGATCGGCGCCTACGGCGTCAACTTCCACGACAACGACGTGTACGCCTTCGATGACTCCGAAGCCGAGAAGGACGCCAAGATCGCGGCCTTCCGCAAGGCCCTCGACGAGACCGGCCTCAAGGTCACCACCGCGACCACCAACCTCTTCAGCCACCCGATCTTCAAAGACGGCGGCTTCACCCACAACGACCGCGACGTGCGCCGCTTCGCCATCTCGAAGGTCATGCGCAACATCGACCTCGCCGCCGAGCTCGGCGCCGAGATCTACGTCGCCTGGGGCGGCCGCGAAGGCGCCGAGTCCGGCGGCTCCAAGGACATCCAGTCCGCGCTGGCCCGCATGAAGGAAGCCTTCGACACCCTCGGCGCGTACGTCACCGAGCAGGGCTACAACCTGCGGTTCGCCATCGAGCCCAAGCCGAACGAGCCCCGCGGCAACATCCTGCTGCCGACCATCGGCCACGCCCTCGCGTTCATCAACGAGCTCGAGCAGCCCGAGCTCACGGGCCTCAACCCCGAGATCGGGCACGAGGAGATGGCCGGCCTCGACTACGCCGCCGGCATCCGCCAGGCGCTGTGGCACGGCAAGCTCTACCACATCGACCTCAACGGCCAGACCGGTCCGCGCTACGACCAGGACCTCCGCTTCGGCGCGGGCAACGTGGGCGGCGCGTTCTGGACCGTCGACGCCGTCGAAGAGGGCATCGCCAAGGGCCAGTACAACGGCCCCATCCACTTCGACTTCAAGCCCCCGCGCACCGAGGACGACAACGGCGTGTGGGTCTCCGCGGCCGCGTGCATGCGCAACTACAAGATCCTGCAGGAGAAGGTCCGCGCCTTCCGCGCCGACCCCGAGGTCCAGCAGGCCCTCAAGGACGCCCGCGTCGACCAGCTCGCCATCCCCACCCTCGGCGAGGGCGAGACCTGGGCCGACCTCAAGGACGTCAAGGTCGACGTCGACGGCCTCGCCGCCAAGGGCATGGCCTTCGAGCACCTCGACCAGCTCGCCCTGGAGCACCTCTACGGCGTTCGCTAAGCACGAGTGTCGTTCAGAGGCACAGTTGAAATCGGGCCCGGAGCTTCAGCTCCGGGCCCGATCTCTACCCCACACCCATCAATTGGATACTCGCCTTGCGGCTTGTCACCCTCAGGAGGTTTCTTTCCCCTGCACAGAACATTAGGGGTCGCGGCTCAGCATTCCACGCGAGAACCATTAGAGGTTCATTGGAACCGCTGCGGGCCGTCCGGGGCCTCCAGCCACGTGTCCTTGACCAGGCTCGACAGGCGCAGCGCCACCCAGGACAGCAGGACCACGGCCACCAGGACCCCGATCAGCACCACCATCCAAGCGTTCTGATCCCACCACGCGGCCCGCGCCGCCTCTGGCGACTCGCCGATCATCTCGTACATGTCCGTCTCCTGCTTCGCCTGGAAGACCGCGTACGGCACCAGGCACGGTGAGCAGAGCGCCAGCGGCACCACCACAATCGAGGCCGGGGCCGCGAACGCCGCGGCCGTCGCCATCAGCGGGAAACGGCGCGGCTCGCGCCGGTAGGCGATCCACAGCATCAGCGCCATGAGGACCACGTACGCGCCCGTGATCCAGTCCGGAGTGAGCACGTACCGGACGAGCCCGCCCCAGTCGGTGAACGGGGCAGGACCCCCGTTGAAGTCCGGGAACCGCCCGGTCGCGTCGCTCATGACCGAGAACAGCGACGCCACCACGTACAGGATCGCCGCCAGGAACAGCTGCAGGCCGACCACTGCGGCCGTCAGCGGGAGCTTCCCCAGCAATGTCTTGGGCCGGTAGCCGCCCACGTGACGCGCGGCGGTCCTGATCGCCTTGCCGACCTTCTCGCCGGTCGCTTTGATCTGCTTGAGCTGCTCGATCCACGCGGTGATGAACCACCACGCTGCGAGCAGGAAGATGAGGAAGGCGGGCACGCCGAGGGACTTGAGCCCGTCCTTGATGAGATTGTTCGGGTCGAAGGTGTCCAGGAATTCCATGCTGTTGTGGGCCAAGCCGTTTCAGTTGAGGGGACTACTGCGCGGCACAGTCTACGGCGGGAATGCCGTCAGCGGGGGACTAGCGTTCGACCGGCGCCGTCGGCGCGGGCGGGTCCGCCAGCTCGGCCAGGGTCTTCTGCCAGATCCCGACCCCGACCCACGCGCCGTGCTTGTACCCGCCGTCGCGGATGCTGCCCAGCAGCTCGAACCCGTAGCGCGCGTGCAGGGCCTCGCTGCCCGGGTTGGGCTGCGAGATCTGCGCCATCACGCTGCGGAAGCCCTGCTGCTCCAGGCGCTTCAGGAGTTCGGCGTACAGGAGCGAGCCGATGCCCAGGCCCTGGTGGTCCGGGGAGACGTAGACCGTGGACTCGGCGGTCCACGCGTACGCCTGCTTCGGCCGCCACGGGCTCGCGTACGCCAGCCCGGCCACCGCCCCGTCGTGCTCGGCGACGAGGTACGGGAAGCGCTCCTCGTTGTCGCGCAGCTGCGCCGCCCACTCCTCGGCCGTATAAGGATCGGTCCGGAAGTTGGCGTTCGAACCGGCGATGTAGTGGTTCAGGATCGCGCTGGCCGCGGGCGCGTCCCCGACCTGCGCGAATCGCACGGTCACGGCGTCACTGATGCTCATAGAGGGCAAGGGTAACCAAAGACAGGGCCGGTGCCGGGCCTCGATCCCGTCTAACGGAAGTTACTCACCACACCGTGCTCGGCCGCCACATGCAGCCCGATGGACGCAGGCCGCCCGTGGCCCGGAAGTCCTCCACCGCCCGCGCCAGGGTGCTCAAGGCGATGTGGGCGTCTGGGGGGAACGTGCTCGCCGTGTCCATGTCCCGGTAGAGCCGCAGGTGCGGGGCCTGTAGCTCGTTCGAGAACGTGACCCAGGCGCCCGGACCGTAGTCCTCGCCGCCCGGACCGTAGTACGCGAGCGCGCCGATCTCGGCGGCCTTGTCGGCGGTGATCTTGAGGCCGTGGTCGGGTCGGCCGCCGGGCTCGTACCCGGGCCGGTCGCGCACGAGCGCGGTCGCGACCTGGAGCAGGTCGGCCGCCACGATCGTCGCCACGGCGGCGGCCACGCCGTCAGGGTCCTGGGCGAGGAGGACCCGGGTTCCGTTGTCGCGGGTCTCGAGCCGGAATTCGACGCAGTAGCCGGCGATATGGGCGCCCGCGGGGCCAGCGCTCATGGGGGGTTCTCCTTCCGGGTCGTGTGACTCGGCAGTGCGGGACTGGGAATCGTTGTGGTAATCGAGACTGATCGCCATGGCGGACACCGCACCTCACATGGGGTCGTACTGTTCCGGGGTTTTGTGAACGACAGTACGTGCGCGATCGGGCCGTATGTTCGATCAGTCGGGAACACGACAGAAAAGCACCGATAAACCACTGATATGCCGTGACAACCTGTTCATGCAAGTAGCAGATTCCAATAGGGAGCCCGCGCCGCCGCTCCGCCGACCGGCTCCCGCCCGGCATCCCCAGCGCGGCAAGATAGACCGCATGCGAGTGGAGCTGCTGGGACCGTTGCGGGTGCTCGACGGGGACGGGACCGAGGTCCCGGTCCCCGCCGGACGCCAGCGCGCCCTCCTCGCACGCCTCGCCCTCGACCCCGGCCGGGCCGTGCCCGCCGCCGCCCTCATCGACGCCGTCTGGCCCGAAGCCCCGCCCGCCAACGCCAGCGGCGCCCTCCACACCCAGCTGTCGCGCCTGCGCGCACTCCTCGGCGACCGCCTCGAGAACGGCCCCGGCGGGTACCGGCTCACCGCGGTCGAAACGGATCTCGCCGCATTCGAGCACCATGCCGCGCAAGCCGAGACGGCCTCTAGAGAGGACGCCCCCGCCGCCGCCCGCACCGACGCGGAAGCCGCCCTCGCGCTCTGGCGAGGTCCGGTCCTCGCCGACCTCGACGGGTACCCGTTCGCCGAGGCCGCCCGCACGCGGCTCACGATGCGCCGCGACGCCGTCGCCGCCCTCCACCTCGACGCGAGGCTCCGCCTCGACGGCGCCGACGCGGTCCTCGCCGAACTCGCTACCCGCCACGACGCCGACGCCCTGAACGAGCCCGACGCGGCCCGGTACATGCGCGCGCTCGCCGCCGCGGGCCGCCGGGCCGAAGCGCTGGGCGTGTTCGAGGCCGTGCGGGCCAGGCTCGCCGACGAACTCGGTGTCGACCCGTCCACGGTGCTGCGCGACGCCCACCTCGACGTGCTCCGGGGCGTCGAACCGCAAGCGGCCCAGTACAAGCCGCACCGACTGCCCGAGCCTCTGACCGCGTGCATCGGCCGCGAGTCCGAGATCGCCGCCGTCACCGGCCTGCTCGCCGCGAACCGGCTCGTGACCCTCACCGGTCCGGGCGGGACCGGGAAGACCCGTCTCGCGGTCGAGACCGCGCACCGGCTGGCCGACGCGGGCCGCGACGTGCGGCTCGTGGAGCTGGCGCCCGTCGCCGACCCCGGGCGCCTGCCCGAGGTGTTCGGCGACGCGATCGGCCTCGGGGAGTCGATCCTCGCCCGCCGCAGCGACGACCCCCGGACGCGTCTCACCGACGCCCTCGCAGGGCGCGAACTCGTTCTGGCCGTGGACAATTGCGAGCACCTGGTCGACGCCGCAGCCGAGTTGCTGGCGCACCTGCTCGCCCGTGTCCCGGGCCTGCGGGTGCTCGCCACCAGCCGCGAGGCCCTCGGCATCACCGGTGAGGCCGTGCTCGGCGTCGGCCCGCTGCCGCTGCCCGAGCACGCCGGTCCGGTCGCCGATCTCCGCGCGCACGCGGCCGTCGCCCTGTTCGAGGAGCGGGCCCGCCAGAGCGACCCGGAGTTCACCGTCGACGAGTCGAATGCCGAAGCGGTCCTTCAGGTCTGCACCGCGCTCGACGGGCTCCCGCTCGCCATCGAGCTCGCCGCCGCCCGCCTGCGCGCCATGAGCCTCCCCGATCTCTCCGCGCGCCTGGACGACCGGTTCGGCCTGCTCGCGAAGGGCCCGCGTACGGCCGAGCCGCGCCAGCGGACCCTGCGCGCGGTGGTCGACTGGAGCTGGGACCTCCTCGACCCGGCCGAACGCCTCGTGCTCGCGCGCCTCTCGGTGTTCAGCGGCAGCGCCGACCTCGCCGCCGCGTGCGAGGTCTGCTCGGCCCAAGACGACGAGATCACCGGCCTGGTCGAGAAGTCGCTGGTGCAGCGCCTGCCCGGCGGCCGGTACCGGCTCCTGGAGACCGTGCGCGAGTACGCCGCCGCGCGGCTCGCCGAAGCGGGCGAGACCGCCGAACGGTACGAGCGGCACGCCGAGCACTTCGCGGACCTCGCCGAACAGGCCGAGCCGCATCTTATGCGCGCCGAGCAGGTCGACTGGTTGGACCGGCTCGGCACCGACCACGCCAACCTCTTCGCCGCGATCCGCCGGATGGTCGCCGCCGGGAACGCCCGCACCGCGTACCGCGTGATCGCGCCGCTCTCCTGGTACTGGTGGATGCGCGGCTACCGCGAGGAGGGCATGGAGCTGGCCCGGCAGGTCCGCGCGATCCCGCCGGAAGGCGGCGACGTGGACCCGCTGCACCGCGCGAAGGTCTCGATGGCCGGCAGCTGGGGCCTGTGGTCGGGGCGGTTGGACCCGGCCGAGATCGACGGGGAGTACGCTGCGGCGCAGCGCATCAGCGAGGAGCACGGCCTCTACGAGGTCGAGCCGCTGCTGCAGATGATCCCGATGATCCGGGCGATGATCGCCGGTGATGCGACCGGTCTGCGCGCGATCATGCAGGGGCTCGACGTCGAAGCGCATTCGTGGGTGCGGGGGATCGGACTCCTGTTCGTCTCGGAGTTCTCGATGCAGTCGGGCAGTCCCGAGCAGGCGGCGGCGGAGCTGGCCGAGTCGAACGCGATCTTCGAGGCGCTGGGCGAGCGGTTCGGGCTCATCCTCTCCTGGCAGGGCCTCGCGTCCGACCGCATGGCCGCCGGAGACTACGAGGGCGCCCGCGACCTGCTGCTGCGGGCGATCGCGGCCGAAGCGGAGTTCGGGGCCGACCTGGCCGACTCGGTGATCGCCGAGCACCTGTGGCGGATCGATGCCGAGCACGGGGACGACCCCGAGGCGATGCTGGCGCGGATGCGGGTGCAGCGGGAGCGGGTCGAGCTCGCAGGCAACACCGAGAACGTCCTCGCCACCCGGAACGCGGCCGCGATCTGCCTGCGCCGCATGGGAAGGCTCGACGAGGCGCTGCACGAACTGCTCGACGCCGAGGCGGACCTGCCGCGCTTCCAGGGCTTCTCGGACGTCACGATGCAGCTCTACCGGCAGCTCATCGTCCTCGCACGCGAGAAAGGCGACCCGGACCTGGAGGCCCGGGCCGCCTCGATGCTCGCGCAGAGCACCTGGCCGTTCAGTTCATAACGGCGGAGCCGTTCGAGGGGCTCAGTCTGCAAGCTTGCGGCGGTACGCCCGCAGGCTGAGCGGCACGAACACCGCGATGATCGCGGCGCACCAGCCGAAGAGCGCGAGCACTTCGCCGCCCGGGTCCCCGCCGTCGAGGAACACCCGCATCGAGTCCGCGAGGGCCGTGAGCGGGTTGATCTCGGCCCACCACTGGACCGCGCCGGGGAGCGTGTCGATCTCCACGAACACCGTGGAGGTGTACGCGAGCGGCATGAGGAGGCTGACCATCCACGTCTGGATCTGCTCCTCGCTCTTGGCGGTGAGGCCCACGAGGGCCATCGACCACGAAGCGGCGAACAGGAACAGGAGCAGCACCCCGGCGGCCGCGGCCGTGCCGAGGACGCCGCCTTCTGCGCGGTAGCCGATCGCGAACGCGACCCCGCCGACGACGAGCAGCGCCCACGCGTACTTCACCATGTCGGCGGCGACTCGCCCGGCGAGCAGCGCGAACCGCGACACGGGCATGGCGGTGAGGCGGTCGAAGACGCCGTCCTTGATGTCGCCGAACAGGCCCAGGCCCGTAGAGGTGACGGAGAAGAACAGGCCCATCGCCACGATGGTCGGCCCCGCGTACTGCAGGAAGTCCTGCCAGGACCCCATCATCTGGCCGCCCATGAAGAAGGTGATGGACAAGAGGATCATCAGCGGGATCATGAAGTAGTCGACCAGCTGCGCGGGCGCGTGCCTGATCGAGGCGAGCGTGCGGCCCGCCATCGTGGCGCACTGGGCGAGCGTCCCGCGCGTGGTCGTCCAGGTGGTTTCCGTAGTGGTCGTCATGCCGCCATCTCCTTCGCGGGTTCATTGGTCCGGTGTCCGGTGAGCTGGAGGAACACCTCGTCGAGGGTCGGTTCGTGGAGCCCGAACCCGGCCAGGTCGACCCCGGCCTGCGCGACGCGGGCCATGACGGCCTGGGCCTCGCCCGCGTGGGCGACCGGGACGATCACGGCCCCGTCCTCGGTGCGGGCCTTGACACCTACGGCCCATTCGGCGAGCTGCACGAGCTGCCCGGCGGCCTCGGGGTGCGCGGGGGACAGGCGCAGCACCTGCCCGCCCACCGCCTGTTTCAACTGCGACGGCGTGCCGGAGGCGATGACGCGGCCGGTGTCGATCACGGCGATCGAGTCGGCGAGCTGGTCGGCCTCCTCCAGGTACTGGGTGGTGAGCAGGACCGTGGTGCCCGCCGCCACGAGATCGCGCACGACTTCCCACAACCCGTTGCGGCTCTGGGGGTCGAGGCCCGTGGTCGGCTCGTCCAAGAACAAGACCTCGGGCCGCCGGACGATCGACGCGGCGAGGTCGAGGCGGCGGCGCATCCCGCCGGAGTACTTGCCCGCCGCGCGGGTCGCTGCGTGCGCGAGGTCGAACCGCTCGATGAGCTCGTTCGCGCGGGCCTTGGCCTGGCGCCGCGACGCGCCGAGGAGCCGCGCGACGAGCACGAGGTTCTGCTCGCCCGAGAGGTTCGGGTCGAGCCCGGCGTACTGGCCGGTGAGGCCGATCCGCTCGCGCACCTGTGCGGCCTGGGTGACGACGTCGAGGCCGAGGACGCGGGCGGTCCCGGAGTCGGGCTTCGCGAGCGTCGACATGACGCGGACGGCCGTGGTCTTCCCGGCCCCGTTGGGCCCGAGGACCCCGAGGACGGTGCCGGGGGCGGCGGCGAGGTCGACGCCGCTGAGGGCGTGGACCTCGCCGAAGGACTTCTTCAGTCCCCGGACTTCGATGGCGTATCGCATGGGGTGTGCCCTCCTGGTTCGCTTCCTGTGCGAACCAGCGTGCGCGCCCCGGCTTTCACTCCGGTCTCACTCGGCTTTCACTCTCCCCGCGTAGGCGAAAGCTCACGCCGGGAGGCGTGCGACGAGCGCTTCGGCGATCGCGGTCATCTCGGCTGCGGACTGCTCCTCGGTCGACGTCGTCTCGTCGAACCCGCCGAAGATCGCCGCGATGTAGCGGTGGTCGGCGCCGATGGTCCCGGCCGAGACGAGGAACCGGTCGGGCTTGCAGCAGCCCCAGCCCTGCTTGACCGCCCAGTCCATGCCCGCGGCGGCCGTCGGGATGCCGAAGGTCTGGTCGTACCCGTCCGAACCCAGCGGCGCGGTCGCCTTGAGGGCGTCGATGATGACCGTGCGGTCGTCCTCGGGCAGCTCGGCCATCACGTACTCGTAGACCCGCACCATGTCGGAGGCCGAGATCTGCACGTCGCCCCAACGGCCCCAGTCCGCCGCGGGCGTCGTGTGCTCGAGCCCCATCTTCCCCGCCAGTTCCGTGATGAGGTCGGGGCCGCCGACGACGCCCCACAGCGAGTTCGCGATCGGGTCGTCGCTGTAGCTCAGCATCGTGGCGATCTGGGCCGGGTCCGCCCCGTTCTCGAGCGCCCCGATGGCGATGAAGATCTTCGAGGTCGACATCGTGTTGTGGGTCTCGTCGGCCCGGTAGGTGAGGAGGTACTTGTCCGCGACCGAGTCGTAGAGGACGAAGCTGAAGTCGCCCTTGACACCTGTCGAGGCGATGATCTCCTCGGCGGCGAGCGCGGGCCCGGGCAGCGCCTCGAACTGCGGCGCCGCCGCCGTCCTGCCCAGGAGGACCCGGTCCGGACCGGCCAGGGCGACGACGAGTGCGATTATCAGGGCCAGGGCCGAAGCGGCGACAACCGCCGAGAGCCGCTTGCGGCGGCGCACGACGCGGATGAGCGCTTTCAGCCGCAAAGCGCGGACGAGCCTCCTCGCGTGCGGCTGCAAGCGGTCGAGGGCATTGGCGAGCGCACTGCGGGAAGCACTGACGAGGGTGTCGAGCCGTGGGTGCATACGGGACTCTTCTGAGGCGTAGGGGAAGGGCCGAGCGGCAGTCTGCATCGTAGCAATCGCCGACCGTCGAGTCAGGACGCGGAAGGGCCGCCTCCGCAGTGCGGAAGCGGCCCTTTTCACCAGGGGGAGCTGAAATCAGCCCTTAATGGCGCCGGTGATGACGGCCTTGGTGAAGTGCTTCTGGATGAACGGGTACATGATCACGATCGGGACGATCGTGCAGACGACCACGGCCATCTTCAGCGCCGAGTCCGGTGCGGCGGTCTGGTACTGGCTCACGTTCGCGGCCGCGCCGGGCAGGCCCTGCGTGGACATGAGCATGCGCTGCAGGACGACCTGGATGGGCTGGGTCTCCATGCCGGGGATGTAGAGCACGGCGGAGAAGTAGATGTTCCAGTAGCCGACCGCGTAGAACAGCGCGATGACCGCGAGGATCGCCTTCGACATCGGGAGCACGATCTTGAACAGGGTCCGGAACTCGCCCGCGCCGTCCATGCGGGCGGCGTCGAGCAGTTCGGTGGGGACGCTGTTCATGAAGAACGAGCGGAGCACGATCAGGTTGAAGGCGTTGAGCGCCATCGGCAGGATGATCGACAGGTAGCTGTCGAACAGGCCGAGCTTCTGCACCACCAGGAAGCTCGGGTACAGGCCGGGCGCGAACAGGAACGTGAAGAGCACGAGCATGAGCAGCGGCCGGTGCAGGAGCGAGCCGGGGCGGGAGAGCCCGTACGCCGCGCCGATCGACAGGACCATGCTGAGCGCGGTGCCGCCCGCCGTCAGTCCGATGGTGAGCAGGAGCGACTTGGTGAGCGCGCCGCCG
Organism: Glycomyces sp. NPDC050141; assembly: GCF_055586545.1. NCBI lineage: Bacteria > Bacillati > Actinomycetota > Actinomycetes > Glycomycetales > Glycomycetaceae > Glycomyces > Glycomyces sp. NPDC050141. Next base: position 147,200 of record NZ_JBVJHZ010000001.1, read on the forward strand.
TCGAAGATCTCCTGGTACGCGGCGAGACTCAGGTCGGTCGGGATCAGGAGCAGGTTGCCGCCCGCCTTGGACAGCGACTCCTCGCTGGCGAAGCTGGTGGCCACGACCGCCCAGATCGGCAGGACGATGGCCGCCGCGTAGCAGATCAGGAAGAGCGCCTTGGTGATCTTCCCGAACCACGAGGGTTCCTCGTCCCAGGCGGGGCGGGCGTTCTTCTTGCGGGGCTTGAGCTTGATGTCGGTGGCGGTCATGACTTCTGGTAGATCCCTTGCTCTCCGAGGCGGTGCGCGACGCTGTTGGCGATGAGGACGAGGATCAGTCCGATCACGCCCTTGAACAAGCCGGCCGCGGTGCCGAAGGAGGGGCCTTCGGTGCCGATGACGCTGCGGTAGTAGATGAAGGTGTCGAGCACTTCGGTGGTCTGGTAGCCGACCGCGTCGCGCTGGAGCTGGTACTGCTCGAAGCCGACCGTGAGGATGCCGCCGATGTGGAGGATCAGCAGGAGCACGATCACCGGCCGGATGCCCGGGAGGGTGATGTGCCACATGCGCCGCCACCGGCTCGCGCCGTCGACCGCAGCCGCTTCGTAGAGGCTGGGGTTGATCGAGGCGAGGGCGGCCAGGAAGATGATCATGCCCCAGCCGGCGTCCTTCCAGGCCCACTGCAGCCACGCGAGGAAGAGGAACGTGTCGGGGTTGGAGGTGAAGGTCAGGCGGTCGCCGCCGAAGCCGAGCAGCCAGTTCGAGACCAGGCCGTCGGAGCCGAGGGTCTGGACGAAGACGGTGACGACGAGGACCCAGGAGAAGAAGTACGGCAGGTACACGACCGACTGGAAGACGCTGCGGATCTTCGTCGAGACGACCGAGTGCATGAGCAGCGCGAGCACGATCGACAGCGGGAACAGGAACAGCAGGTTCGCGAAGGAGTACTTCAGCGTGTTGAGCAGTGCGGGGAGGAAGTACGGGTTGGCGAAGAGCCGCTCGAACCACGCGAAGCCCACGAGGGGGTTCTCCCAGAAGGCGCGGTGCGGGCTGTAGTCCATGAACGCGATGACGTTCCAGGCCGAGGGCCAGTAGAAGAACACGGCGAGCTGCGCGACCGCCGGGAGCGTCATGAGCAGGAGCGGCCAGTCGTGCCGCAGCCGCTGGGCCACGGTCCGCTTGCGCTTCACTATGGTGCGGCGTTCGCCCCCCGCGTTCGGGGCCGGGGGCGCTGAGGTCTGGAGTGCTGCCATCGCTTGTGAGAGTCCAGTCGGTGAGTTGCCTGTGCAGGGGACGGAAGGGCCGGGCCGCGACCGGTGGTCGCGGCCCGGCTGGGCGTCTTAGCCGTGCAGCTTGTCGTAAGCGGCGGTGTAGTGCGCGCGGGCGGCCTCGCCGCCGTTGTCGAGGAACGTCTGGACCATGTCCGGGATCGTGGAGAGGTCCGCGCGGCCGTAGGCGATGTCGTTGCACTGGTCGTTGAGGACCTGGGCCGCGGCCTTGAAGTCGGCCGGGCCCTCCACGCGCATGCCCTCGAAGATGTTGACCTCGGCGAAGTCCTTCAGGGACGCGTTGTACTCGAAGCGGGCCTGGACCATGTCGGGCACGCCGGTGATGAACTGCTGCACGTGGCCCGAGATCGTCTTGTGGTTCACCGGGGCCTGGACGACCTTGGCGCCGGACTCGGTGTAGACCGGGACGCCGTCGGCGCCGTAGTTGAAGTCCGTGCCCTCGACGCCGTAGTTCAGCAGCTCGTACTCGGTGGTGCCGAACGGAGCTGACGCGAAGTTGCAGAAGTCGAGGAACTCCTCGACCTGCTCCTTGGAGAGGTCCTTGTTGAGGAAGGTCCAGCTGTCGACGCCCTGGTTGACGTAGGCCAGCGGCTCGCGGCCCTTGGCGGTGAGCGCGCCGAGCGGGGCGATGGTGCCGGTGGCGCTCTCGGCGGCGACCTGGTCGACGAACCCCTGCCACCAGGAGATGCCGTCGAGCTGGAACAGGATCGTCCCGGCCTTGTGCAGCGCCTGGCCGTCGAGGGTGCCCGACGGGATGTCCGGGTGGATCAGCTTCTCGTCCCAGACGGTGCGGCGGAACTCGAGCCACTCGGTGAACTCGGGGCGCTCGCAGTTGTGGACGAGCTTGCCGTCGATGTACGCCCAGCCGTCGGCCGACGCGAGGCCGAACCAGGACGGGGTGTAGTAGTCGAGGCCGCCGAAGGCCCAGCGGCCGGCGGCGTCGTCGGACCAGGCGCGGGCGACGTCGAGCAGTTCTTCCACGGTGGTCGGCAGGGCGAGGCCGTCGGCCTCGAGGAGGTCGGTGCGGGCGAACACGGCGTTGCCGGGGCCGCCGGAGAACGAGCCGGGGATGCCGAAGACGCGGGCGGTCTTGGGGTCGGCCGGGTCGGTCGACCAGACCGACTGGCCCCAGGAGGCGGTCGGGAGGCCCGCGAGGAGCGGCCAGCGCTCGGAGATGTCGCCCTTCACGATGTCAGTGAGGTCGTAGAAGCTGTTGACGACGGTCTCCTGGAAGTTCGGGTGCGAGCCGATCATCCACGTGAAGAACATGATGCCGTCGCCGAACTCGTTGGCGTTGAGCCACTGCACGGAGGTCTCGGCGTAGGTCATGCCGTCGGCCTGGCGCAGGTTGACCTGGGTGCCGCCGCTGGCCTCGGTGATGGCCGCGAAGTACGGCTCGTCGCCGGAGGGGGCCTCGCCCCACATCGGGACGGTGATCTCGAACGAGCCGCTGTTGGAGGGGACCGATTCGAGGGCGGGGACCGGCTCGGGGTAGGTGGTGAAGCCGGAGGGGTGGTTCGGCGGCTCGCCGACCAGGTCGGGTTCGACCGGGAGCTTCCATTCCTTGTACTCGGGGAGGAAGTCGAAGCCGGAGGTCTCCTGGGAGTTGCCTCCGCCGGACTCGATGTCGCTGCAAGCGGCGATGACGGGAAGGCCCGCGACACCGGCGGCGCCGAGGCCCGCGGCCTTGAGCAGCGAGCGGCGCCGGAAGATCGACCCGTCTGAGGGAGTAGCCACGTTGCTGTCCTTTCGGTCGTACTGAGTTGTGAGGGTCTAACGGGGGGTCTTGTGGGGGGTCTGGCCGATAATTAGTTCGGCTATTCGATAAACTAAAGTAGCGCACGGTGACACCCGGCACAAGCCGGGGGTCAGGCGAAACGGACGCGGAATCATCACGATTCGGGAACGGCTCTTGTGGTGAAACGCTTCGCTGCGCAACGGTCAGGGACCGCCCGACGACCCCTGGTCGCGATCCACGACAATGCCAACTGGCGACTCACAAGCGTCGCCGAGGGGTCCGGCACTTGCACAGGAGGAACACATGGCGATGCGCATAGCGTCGAAGTCGGCCGGGACCGTCGGCGAGGACGCGCACGGCAGGGCCAAGCGCGCCGACTTCACGGACGTGCGGGCCAACAACCTCGGCTTCGTGCTGCGCCAGGTCCGCGCCGAAGGCCGCTGCTCCCGTGCGGATCTGGCCGCGAAGACCGGGCTGAACAAGGCCACGGTCTCCTCGCTCGTGGCCGAGCTCATCGAGCGGCGCGTCCTGCGCGAGTCCGGTTCGGTCATCGGCAACATCGGCCGCCCCGCGGTGCTGCTCAGCGTCGACACCGGCTACTACGCCTCGCTCGGCGTGGAGGTCAATGTGGACTACATGACCCTCGTCGCCGTGGACCTCGCCGGGAACCGGCTCCTGTCCTGGCGCCGCGCCCACGACGGCGCCGGGTCGACCCCCGGCCGCTCGGTCTCGGCGCTCGCGGGCCTCGCCAAGCGCGCGGTCGACAAGATGGACTCCGAAGGGCGCCAGATCCTCGGGCTCGCCGTCGCCGTCCCCGGCATGATCGACAACGACGGCGTCGTGCAGCGCGCGCCGATGCTCGGCTGGGACGAGTTCGACCTCACCGGCCGCCTGCGCCAGGCCATGCGCGACCCCAAGTACGCCGTGACCGCCGACAACGACGCCAACCTCGGCGCGGTCGCCGAGCAGCGCTTCGGCTCCTGGGCCGGGGTGTCCAACATGATCTACCTGACCGGTGAGATCGGACTCGGCGCGGGCCTCATCGTCGACGGCGAACTGCGCCGCGGCGCAACGGGTTTCGCGGGCGAGATCGGCAACCTCCTCATCGACGTGGACGGCCGCGTCGGCCGCGTCGAGGACATGGCGGGCATCAGTGCCGTCCTCAAGGCACTGTCCGAATCGGACGACATCGCCGGAGCGGAAGTCGAGGCCGAGGTCGAGGACGTGGTCACCCGCGCCCGCGCCGAGGAACCCGAGGTCATCGAGGCCCTGGACCGCATCGGCCGCTCGCTCGGGGCGGGCATCGCGCTCGCCGTCGACCTGCTCAACCCGGAGGCGGTCGTCCTCGGCGGCCACTACCAGGCGCTGAGCCCCTGGGTCGGCCCGGCCGCCGAACGCGAGCTCGCCGCCCGCACCCACGCCTCCGGCGCGGGCGGGGCCGAGATCGTCGTCTCCGCGCTCGGCCACGAGGCCCCCGCGCTCGGCGCGGCCACGGGCATCCTCAACGACATCGACGCCGGGAGGATGCCCACGCCGATGGGCTCCTAGTGCGTCTGTTTCACGATTGTTACCCCGTCCGTTTCCGCAGGCAGCACGCCTGCGGAACGGGCGAAACCCGTCATTCGAGCACGCTGTCGCACCCCACCCGGCTTGACTCCGGTCACAGCTGAGGTGTAGAAATCTTGCATCCTCAATCGAAGCGCTTCGACAAGACTGTTTCCGAAAAGCCGCCAAGGCGGTAATCGACCGGTCATCGAAGCGCTTCGACGGGCCCCTTCACACGACAGCGACGTCCCAGCAAGGAAGTCAACCCATGAGCGATCACGACCCGCGCCCCGCCTTCCGCGACCCGAGCCTCCCGCGCGCCGAGCGCGTCGCCGACCTCCTCTCGCGTCTCACCCTCGACGAGAAGATCGGCCTCCTCCACCAGTACCACCGCCCGGCCGAACGCCTCGGCATGGGCCCCTTCAAGACCGGCACCGAAGCGCTGCACGGTCTCGCGTGGCTCGGTGAGGCCACGGTCTTCCCGCAGGTGGTCGCCCTGGGCGCGACCTGGAACCCCGAGCTCGTGGAGCAGGTCGGCGCGGCCGTCGCCGACGAGGTGCTCGCCTTCAACCACGACGACCCGGTCAAGGTCGGCCGCAACGTGTGGGCCCCCACCGTCAACCCCCTGCGCGACCCTCGCTGGGGCCGCAACGAAGAGGGCTACTCCGAGGACGCCGGCATGACCGGCCTCATGGGCGCCGCCTACGCGCGCGGCCTCAAGGGCGACAACGGCTCTGCTTCTGGAGACGGCGTCTGGAAGACCGCCCCCACCGTCAAGCACTTCCTGGCGTACGGCAACGAGGCCGACCGCTGCACCACCTCCTCGAACATGCCGCCGCGGGTCCTCCGCGAGTACGAGTTCGCCGCCCACCGCCCGGCACTGGCGAGCGGCGACGCGGTCGCGGTCATGCTCTCGTACAACCTCGTGAACGGCCGCCCCGCGCACGTCACCCCCCTCGTCAACGATGAACTGCGCACGTGGACCGACGACGAGGTCTTCATCGTCTCGGACGCATACGCGCCCAACAACCTCGCGATCCTCCAGGGCTACTTCGAAGACCTCCCGACCGCGTACGCCGCGGCCGTGAAGGCCGGGCTCGACTCCTTCACCCAGGACGACCTGGACTCCCGCGGCGTCCTCGTCCACGTCGAGACCGCCCTCGAGCGGGGCCTGCTCGACGAGGGCGACATCGACACGGCCGTGCGCCGCAACCTCCACGTGCGGTTCGGCCTCGGCGAGTTCGACCCCGAGGACCCGTACGCGCACATCGGCCCCGAGGCGGTCAACTCGCCCGAGCACCAGGCGCTCGCCCGCGAGGCCGCGACCCAGTCGGTCACGCTCCTGAAGAACGACGGCGTCCTGCCCCTGCTGCGCCCCGGAAAACCGTCCCCCAAGAAGATCGCGGTCGTCGGCCCGTTCGCCGACCTCCAGATGCAGGACTGGTACTCCGGGACCCTCCCGTATTCGGTCACCGCACGCCAGGCCCTCGCCGAACGAGCCGAGGTCGTCTACTGCGAAGGCGTCGACCGCATCCGCCTGCGCCACAAGAGCGGCTACGTCACCGCCGTCGAGGACGGCAAGGCCCTCGACATCACCGACACCACCGGCGCGGCCGCCCAGTTCGACCTGTTCGACTGGGGCGGCTGGTCCTACACCGCGCGCAACGCCGCCACCGGCCTCTACGTGGACGGCCGCCTCGACGGGACCGTCGGCGCCGACTCGGTCGGCCCGCACGAGTTCGACGTGCACGAGACCTTCCGCATCGTCGAGCTCGAAGGCGGCAAGGTCGCCGTCCAGCAGATCCACCGCGCCGAAGGCGCCGGGGCCGGAAAGTGGTTCGCCCTCCAGGACACCCGGATCGTCCTGAGCGACAACCGAGCCGACGCCGCCGAGTTCGACTTCGAGTTCGTCTCCAAGGGCGCCGAGAAGGCCGTCGAGCTCGCCCGCGACGCCGACGTCGTCATCGCCGTCCTCGGCGACCACCCGCTCGTCAACGGCCGCGAGACCGAGGACCGCACCGACCTGCGCCTCCCCGACGCCCAGGAATGGCTCCTGCGCCACGTCCACGAGGCGAACCCGAATACGATCCTCGTCATGTCCTCCTCCTACCCCTACGCCGCCAACTGGGCCGCCAAGCACGCGCGCGCCGTGGTGTGGTCGGGCCACGGGGGCCAGGAGTGGGGCAATGCGCTCGCCGATGTGCTCTACGGCGACCGCGACCCCGAGGGCCGCCTCCCGCAGACCTGGTACACCGACGCGGCCGAGCTGCCAGCGATGCTCGACTACGACATCGTGGCCTCCGACGCGACCTACCTCTACTATCTCGGCCAGCCGCTCTACCCGTTCGGGCACGGGCTGTCCTATGCGGACTTCAAGTACGCGAACCTGAAGGCCGACAAGGCGCACGCCGGGCCGGGCGACGAACTGAACGTCCACGTCGATGTCACCAACACCAGCGACCGGGACGGCGTCGAGGTCGTGCAGCTCTACACGCACCAGTGCGGCTCCCGCGTCAAGCAGCCGCTGCGCCAGCTGCGCCGCTTCGAGAAGGTCCGCCTCGCCGCGGGCGAGACCCGCACCGTCGCCTTCACCGTCCCCGTGGCGGAACTCGCCCACTGGGACAACGTCACCGACCGCATGATCGTGGAGAAGTCCCGCCAGCGCCTCATGGTCGGCCGCTCCGCCACGGACATCGTCCTGTCCGCGTCGGTCCGCGTAGACGGCACCACGGTCGGTGCCCGCGACCTCTCGAAGCCCTTGGCCGCCACCGCGAACGACCTCTACGAGGGCGTTCTGTGGCGCGACGAGGACCGCACTTCGGGCGACGTGATCGCCGCCGAGGAAGCGGGCGGCTGGATCATGCTGGGCGACTGCGACTTCGACCCCGAGTACTCCACTGTGACCGCTCGCGTGGCGGGCCACGCCTCCCAGATCACGCTGCGCGTCGACGACCCGCTCGACGGCGACGTGCTCGCCAAGATCGACACCCCGGCCACCGACGGCGTCTACGACTACACCGACGCCACCGTCGAACTCGGCCGCATCGAAGGCGTCAAGGACCTGTACGTGACCTTCGAGTCGGGGCCCGTCCGCCTCGCCTCCCTCAGCTTCTCTTCTGAGCAGAGCGGCCGGGAGTCCTGATGGCGGGCCGAGGCGTCACGATCGCCGACGTCGCGTCCCGCGCGGGCGTCGCCGCCAGCACCGTCTCCTATGTGCTGAGCGGGAAGCGGTCGATCTCCCCGGAGACCGCCGACCGCGTCATGGCGGCCGTGGCCGACCTCGGCTACCACCCGCACGCCGGGGCGCGGTCGCTCGCCTCCCGGCGGGCGGGGGTCATCGCGATGATGCTCCCGCTGCGCGAGGGCATGCACCTGCCGGTGCTCATGCAGTTCGCGTCCGGGGCCGTCACCGAGGCCCGCCGCCACGACCAGGACGTGCTCCTCATGACCGCCGACGAAGGCCCGTCCGGGCTCGCCCGGGTCGCCGCCTCGGCCATTGTGGACGGCCTCATCCTCATGGACGTCGAGCTGGCCGACCCGCGCGTGGACGCCTTGCGCCGCTTGGGACTCCCGAGCGTCCTCCTCGGCATCCCCGAGGACCCCGAAGGCCTCACCTGCGTGGACCTCGACTTCACGGCCGCGGGCCGCGTCTGCGTCGACTACCTGGCGCAGCGCGGCTGCGGCGACGTGGTCCTGCTCGGCGCGCCCGAAGCGGTCTACGCCCGCCGCACCAGCTTCGCCCTGCGCGTCCGCGACGGGTTCCTCGGCCGCGGCGGCCCCAGCGCCGAGGCCTGGGCCTGCCCCGAGGACCCGGTCTCGGTGCAGCGCACCGTGAAAGAACTCCTCGCGGCCAAACCGGACCTCACCGGCCTGGCCGTCCACAACGAACCGGCGGTCGGCCACGTCATGCACGCCCTCGCCGACGCGGGCAAGCGCGTGGGGGAGGACTTCCACGTGGTCGTCATCGGCCCCGACGAGGTCGCCGAGCGCACCCACCCGCAGCTGCCGTCCGTGCTCATCCCGGCCGAGGTCATGGCCGAGACCGCCGTGCGGCACCTGACGCGCAAGCTCGACGGCCTCGACGTCCCCGCCCTGACCCTCCTGGAACCGCAGCTCACGTTGCGCTAGAACGAAAGACGGCGGCCTAGGGGAGATGAACCCTAGGCCGCCGCCGCATATTTACTTATAGGAGAGAGCAAAGCCGTAGGACTAGCCGACGCTCACGCCCTGCTCTTCGAGCCAGGCGAGGGAGTCGACCTTCTCGCCGTCGAGCAGCACCTCGAAGTGCAGGTGCGGCCCGGTCGAGTTGCCCGTGGTGCCCGCGAGGATGATCGAGTCGCCCTTGGCGACCTCGTCGCCGACGCTCACCAGGACCTCGGAGGCGTGCGCGTAGCGCGTCTCGATCCCGTTCCCGTGGTCGACGTAGACCACGTTGCCGTAGCCGCCCGCCTCGTAGCCCACGTAGGTCACGGTGCCGGCGCCGACGACCGAGATCTCGTCGCCCTCGTTGTTGGCGAAGTCGGTGCCGCCGTGCAGGGAGCCGTTGCGCATCCCGTAGTAGGACGTGATCGACGCGTCCGAAGGAGCCGTCCACGGGTTCGCGGCCTCGGCGGCCTCCGCGGCGGCGCGCTCGGCCTCTTCAGCGGCCACACGGGCCGCCTCAGCTGCCGCGGCCTCTTCGGCGGCCTTCTTCGCGGCCGCCTCCTCAGCGGCCTTCTGCTCGGCCGCCGCGCGCTCGGCCTGCTCGGCCTTCCACTCGGTCTCCATCCCGGCGAGGACGGTGTCGACCTGCCAGTCGGTCTGCACGACCGTGTCGTTCTGCTGCTCTTCCGCCTCGGCGGCCTGCGCCGCTGCGTTCTGCCCCGAAAGGGCGGCGAGCCCGGAGCCGATGAGGATCGCTGCGGCGAGCCCACCGTTCACGAAACGCCAACTGTGACGTTCGCGACGGATACGGCGGCGCCTACGAGCGGCCCGGAGTCGGCGGCTGGTCATTTCTCTGCCAGCAGATTCGCTGGTGTCGTCATGTTTGCCCATAGCGCCGGGAAACCTAACAGACCCGAAATGGACAACAAGCCCACGACCAGGCGATACAACGCCCAAACTGGTCCCCTTGCGGAAGAGGTCGGCACCCCGGGGCGGCCGCGCCTCCACCGAACGGTGGATATTGAACACGGATTGTGACCGTGCGCCTCCTCATGGTGGCACCGACCATATCGACATGACCGTGACGTACGACGCCGCCTAAACTTGGAAAGTCTGCGGCAAATCTGCCGCCTCACCGGTCGCCGTTTCCGGCCGCCATCGCCTGAAGGAGTGCCCCATGATCACCGCCACCGGTCTTGAGCTGCGCGCCGGTTCGCGCATCCTCCTGTCCGGGGCCGATCTGCGGATCCAGCCCGGCGACAGGATCGGCCTCGTCGGACGCAACGGCGCCGGCAAGACCACCACCATGAACGTCCTCGCGGGCCTCACCCAGCCCTACTCGGGGAAGATCGAGAACAACGGCCCCTTCGGGTACCTCCCGCAGGACCCGCGCTTCGCCGACCTCTCCCAGACCGCGTCCAACCGCGTCCTCTCCGCACGAGGCCTCGACCAGCTCATCGCCGACCTCGCCAAGACCGAGGCCGCGCTCGCCGAGGTCGCCGACGACGCCAAACGCGACAAGCTCGTCAACCGCTACTCGCGCCTCGAAGAGCAGTTCTCCGCCCGCGGCGGCTACCAGGCCGAGTCCGAGGCCGCCCGCATCTGCTCCAAGCTCGGCCTCGAGGACCGCATCCTCGCCCAGCCGCTCGAGACCCTCTCCGGCGGTCAGCGCCGCCGCGTCGAACTCGCCCGCATCCTCTTCTCCGACGACGGCGACGGCATCCTCCTGCTCGACGAGCCCACCAACCACCTCGACGCCGACTCCATCAACTGGCTCCGCGGCTTCCTCGCCGGGCACAAGGGCGGCCTCGTCCTCATCACCCACGACGTCGAACTGCTCGACGAGGTCGTCAACACCGTCTGGTTCCTCGACCCCACCCGCTCGGTCATCGACGCCTACAGCCTCGGCTGGAAGGCCTACCAGCGCCAGCGGGCCGAAGACGCCGAACGCCGCCGCCGCGAGCGCGCCAACGCCGAGAAGAAGGCCGCCACCCTCACCAAGCAGGCCGCGAAGCTCGGCGCGAAGGCCACGAAAGCCAAGGCCGCCAAGGGGATGATCCGCCGCGCCGAGGAAATGCTCGACAACCTCGAAGAGGACCTGCTGCAGGAGAAGGTGGCGGACGTGCGGCTCCCGCAGCCCGCCCCGTGCGGCAAGGTCCCGCTCACCGCCTCCGGCCTCTCCAAGTCCTACGGCTCGCTCGAGATCTTCACCGGCGTCGACCTCGCCATCGACCGCGGCTCCCGCGTCGTCATCCTCGGCCTCAACGGCGCGGGCAAGACCACGCTGCTGCGGATGCTCGCCGGGACCCTCGAACCCGACACGGGCCAGGTCGAACCCGGCTACGGCCTGCGCATCGGCTACTTCGCGCAGGAGCACGACACGCTCGACCACACCGGCACGGTGCTGGAGCAGATGCAGTCGGCCGCTTCCGATTCGGGCTCGGACCTGCCGGACGCGGACCTGCGGAAGATCCTGGGCGCGTTCCTGTTCCCCGGCGACGACGTGCACAAGCCCGTGCACGTGCTCTCGGGCGGGGAGAAGACGCGGCTCGCGCTGGCGAGCCTGGTGTGCTCGGGCGCGAACGTGCTGCTGCTCGACGAGCCCACGAACAACCTCGACCCGGCGAGCCGCCAGCAGGTGCTCGACGCGGTCGACGGCTTCACCGGCGCGATCGTCATGGTCACCCACGACCCGGGCGCGGTCCAGGCTTTGCGGCCTGAGCGCGCGATCCTGCTCCCCGACGGCGACGAGGACCTGTGGTCCGACGACCTGATGGAACTGGTCGAGCTGGCGTAATCAGCCCGAGTACATCAGCACGATCGCCGCGCAGGCGCCCGCTGCCGCGGTCACCAGGGGCACGCGCACCGAGCGGGTGCGCGGCGCTCCGGGTTTCCCTGCGGCGTCGGCGCCGTAGATCCGCGGGGCGGTCGCGGCGACGATCAGCCACGGGCACAAGGCGATCCAGCCGTACTCGGGCTGCTCGGGGTTCGAGCCGCTGAGCGGGGCGATCATGAGCGCCAGCAGCGGCCCGATCATGAGCGGCCACGCCGCGCTCGACCCGAAGCGCCGCAGGCTCTCGATGACCGCCGGGCCGCAGGCCACGCACACGAGCGCGGGCATCAGCAGGAGCCACCACAGCTGCCCCGGGTGCGCGGCGATCTCGCCGATCGCCGCGTTGTAGGTGTCGACGAGCCCGTACGGCCACGAGTTCCCCAGCGTCGCGGCCAGCGCGAGCACCGCCAGCGCCGAGGCCGCCGCGATGAGGATCTGCGCGGACCGGCGCCGCGCGTAGAACAGGCACAGCAGCGACACCGCGAACCAGGCCGCGCCGTACGAGAGCAGCGCCGCGATGCCGAGCAGGCCGCCGGCGGCCGCGGCGCCCCAGAACGCGTCCGCGCCGCGGACCTTCCGCTCCGAGACGACCGCGCCGCACGCGAGCACGGCCGCGCACGCGGCCGCCGAGATCCCGTCGATGCCGAGCGTGGTCCAGGCCGCCCACGGCCCGAGGATGAGCACGGGCGAGAGCGCCCGCGCCGCAACGGGTCCGGCCACCGATTTGACGGCGACGAGCGTCAGCGGCACCGCCAGGCACGAGATCGCGACGACGGTGATCGCCAGGCCCGCCTGCGATCCGGTGTACGAGACCAGGAGCGCGACGGCCTGCCGCGCCCCGGCGGTCGCCGTCGTCATCGTCGTGGGGTCCACATTGGTGTGCAGGGCCCCGGCCCACGCGATCGCGGCCAGGTACGACAGCACCAGCAGCGTGTTCCAGGACATGCGCGCGGCGACGGGCCGCGAGGCGACCGCGAGCACCGCCGCGGCCGTCAGCGGCGCGACGACCATCCCGGCGGTGACGTGGAACTGCAGGTCCTGGGCGGGCCACCAGGGGAGGGTCGCGGGGCCGACCACTTCGGACGAGGTCTCGACCGCGACCGACGCCAGCGTCAAGGTGGCGACGAGCAGCGTGATCCAGATGCCGACGTCCCGCAGGCGCGCATGGCGCCGCCGGGCCGGGTCGAGGGCGTCGACCCGGTCGGTGAATGAGGTCTGCGGTGCGGTCACGTTACGAAACTATCGGGTATCCGACACAAGCGACCGCCGGGCGAGAAAACTCCGGCAAACTTCACAACGCACCTTCATTACCCTCCGTGCATAGGAAAGGACACATGGCACCAGAGGTTCCACCCCGCAGCAGTGGTGTTCCCGGCCTCCCCGCGGCCGAGTCCACCAGGACCGACCCGAACCGGCAGGTGAGGGGCACCGAGCGCCGCGAGCTCACCGAGTTCGTGAGCGTCGAGTACGAGAAAGGGAAGAGCATCCGGGACATCGCCTCAACCATAGGGCGCTCGTACGGCTTCGTGCACCGGCTCCTCGCCGAGTCCGGCACCGAGCTGCGCACCCGGGGAGGCGCGAGGAAGGGCCCGCGGAAATAAACCGGGCCGGGCCGGGCGTTGACGGTGTCGACTAGACAGCAGCTTGCCCAAGCCCACCCCCGCTCCGCCTTGCAGGCAGTCGAGAGCGCGGCCGACGACGAACTTGGGCGCACACCTGAACACAGGAGGCCCGGTGTCATCGATGGGACCTGCCGGATGGGACGCGATGCGCTCCATGCGGCGCGCGGACGACCTCAAAGGCGTCACACTCTCCCGCGGCGTGAAGCGCCGCATCCTCCGCTTCGCGCGGCCCTACCGGCGCGACATCGCGTTCTTCATCGCGCTCGTGACGCTCATCGCCGCGATCGGCGTGGCCACCCCGGTCCTCGCCGGCGACATCGTCAACGAGCTGACGGGCGCGAGCGGCACGCAGCGCGGCGTCGTCCGCATCGCCGCGATCATCGCCGGGCTCGCCGCGGTCGAAGGCATCCTGAACCTCGCCATGCGCTGGTACGGCGCGAAACTCGGCGAGGGCATCATCTTCGACCTGCGGCGGGTCGTGTTCGACCACGTCCAGTCGATGCCCGTGGCGTTCTTCACCCGCTCGCAGACCGGCGCCCTCGTGTCGCGGCTCAACAACGACGTGATGGGCGCGCAGCGGGCGTTCACGAGCACCCTCTCCGGGCTCGTCTCGAACGGCATCGCCGTCGCGCTCATCATCGGCGTCATGTTCTTCCAGTCCTGGCAGATCACGCTGCTCTCGCTGGTGCTCGTGCCGGTGTTCCTGGTGCCCGCCAAGTGGGTCGGCCGCAAGCTCGCGGCGCTCACCAAGGAGGGATTCGACCTGAACGCGGCCATGAACACGCAGATGGCCGAGCGGTTCAACGTCGGCGGCGCGATGCTCGTGAAGCTCTTCGGCCGCCCCGCGACCGAGTCTTCGGACTTCGCGGACAAGGCCGACCGGGTGCGCGGCATCGGCATCACCACCGCGATGTACGCGCGCACGTTCATCGTCGCCCTCACGCTCGTCGCGGGCCTCTCGCAGGCCCTCGCGTACGGGCTCGGCGGCGCCCTGGTGTTCGCCGGGCAGCTCAGCGCGGGCACCGTGGTCACCCTGGCGCTCCTGCTGACGCGCCTGTACGGCCCGCTCACGGCCCTGTCGAACGTGCGCGTCGACGTCATGAGCGCCCTGGTGTCCTTCCAGCGCGTCTTCGAGGTCCTGGACCTCAAGCCGCTCATCCGCGAGAAGGACGACGCCCTCGAGCTGCCCGCCGGGGCCTCCTCGATCGCGTTCCGAGACGTCCAGTTCCGTTATCCGGGCGCCGACGAGGTCTCCTTGGCGAGCCTGGAGGACCTGGCGCGGCCCGACCGCTCCGACAACGGCCGCCAGATCCTCGACGGTGTGTCCTTCGAGGTCGCCCCGGGCCAGCTCGTGGCGCTCGTCGGCCACTCCGGCGCTGGCAAGACCACCACGGCGACCCTGGTGCCCCGCCTGTACGACGTCACCGCGGGCGCGGTCGAGGTCGGCGGCTTCGACGTGCGCGAGCTCAGTGCCGCCTCGCTCGCCGCGCACATCGGCATGGTCACCCAGGACGCGCACCTGTTCCACGACACCGTCCGCGAGAACCTGCGCTACGCCCGGCCCGAAGCCACCGACGACGAGATCTGGGAGGCCCTGGACCGGGCCCAGATCGGCGAGACCGTGCGGCGCCTCGAATCGGGGCTCGACACCGTGGTGGGCGAGCGCGGCTACCGGTTCTCCGGCGGCGAGAAGCAGCGGCTCGCGATCGCGCGGGTCCTGCTCAAGGCCCCGCCGATCGTGATCCTCGACGAGGCCACCGCGCACCTCGACTCCGAGTCGGAGGCGGCCGTCCAGCGCGCCCTCGACTCGGCGCTGGAAGGCCGCACGTCCCTGGTCATCGCGCACCGCCTCTCGACGGTGCGGCGGGCGGACAGGATCGTGGTCCTGGAGGACGGGAAGGTCGCCGAGTCCGGCACCCACGACGAGCTCGTTGGCCTCGGGGGCCTGTACGCCGAGCTTTACAAGACCCAGTTCGACGGAGCCGGGGTATTGTAGGGTGCAGAAACCGGTTCGGAGGAAGATTCACCGAACTGGCGGAAGGCCAGGAATGGCAGCACACGCAGGCCGCGCCGCAGGCCGCCCCGGTTCCCGGAGCGGGCGGGCGGCGGGCCTGGACATCAACATCGCAAGGAAACGCAGTAATGGCGCAAGGCACTGTTAAGTGGTTCAACTCCGAAAAGGGCTTCGGCTTCATCGCTCCTGATGGCGACGGCCCCGACATCTTCGTCCACTTCTCCGCTATCACCGGCAGCGGCTACCGCTCGCTCGAAGAGAACCAGCGGGTCGAGTTCGACGTGGAGCAGGGGCAGAAGGGCCCGCAGGCCGCCAACCTGCGCGCGCTCTAAGCCAACTAGCCGAAGCCGCTGCCCTTCCATTGCGAAGGACAGCGGCTTCTTCCATGCCGGGGTCAGCCGGTGTAGTAGCCCCGCAGGATCGTCCCGCCCGCGCTCTGGCCGGGGAGCTGGAGCGTGTCCGCCACGGCCCCGTCCGGGTCGGTCAAGGTGAGCACGATCTGGCCGTACCGGTCGTCGCACACGATCATCGAACCGTCGGCCAGGAACACCACGTTCGGGCGCTCCGCCTCCACGGGCAGTTCCAGCTCTTCGCCGGTGGCCGTGTCCACGTACCGGTCGCAGCGGTTCGCCTGCGTGTGCCCGGCCTGCGCCGTCTCGGCGTCGTCGAACTGCAGGCACGCCCGGCTCAGGTCGGCCGAGACCGACGACAGGCCCGTGAACTCCTCGTCCGCGTTCCACACGCCGGCTCCCGCCAGCTCCGTCCGGTCGCTCCCGTCAGGGCGCATCGCGACCGAGCCGTCCGAGCTGACCAGGTACTGGCCGTCCGCCGACCAGCGCGGCGAGCAGCCGATCTCCTCGGGCAGGGCCGGCGAGGCCTCGCCGGTCGACAGGTCGAGCACGTAGGCCCCGGTGCTCTCGGCATCGGCCTGGTTGAGCACCACCCTGTCCGAGTCGGGGGACCAGGACGGCTTGCACTGCACGGTGAACGCCGCGATCCCGTCGGTCTTGTCGCCGGTGAGAGTCGCGATCGTCCCGGTGCACTCGTCGGCGCTCCCGACGACGAAGCGGCTCCCGTCGGGCGCCATGTGGTACTCGCCGTCGTTCTGCAGCACCGGCACCGGCTCCTGGCCTTCGAACCGGACGAAGGTCGGCAGGGATTCGGCGGCGTCCTGGTGCACCTCGAACACGAGTCCGTCGGGCAGCCCGTCGAGGTCGATCATCGAATCCGAAGGCCCCCAACCGGACCAGGACAGCTGGCACGGGCCCGTGCCGGTGGGCGTCGCGTCCTCCTCCAGGGGCGTCTCCGGATCGGTCACCATTGCGGTGGGGTCGTCCGCCGGGGGCGGTTCCTCGACCCGGTCGCGGTCGACGATCGCGGCCGTCGCCCCGCCCGCCATGGCCAGCCCCGCGATCACCGTGACCGCGATCGTCGCCAGTCGGCGCCGCGCGATCGACCGCGCCCGCCGGTACGCTCCGGCGGCCAGGTCGCGCGACGGCGGTTCGCCGTCTGCGATGCCTTGCAGCACTTCGCGAATCGAGTCAGGCATTGGCCTCTCCTCTCACGTTCGCGAACTCGGTCTCCCAGCGCGCCAGGTGCGTCCCGGGGTCGCCGCCGAGGACCAGCTCGGGGAATCCGGTCCGCAGCCGCCGCAGGCCCCGCTGCACGCGGGCCCGCAGGGTGGGGACCGGGCAGTCGAGGATCGCCGCTGCCGAAGCCTCGGTGTGGTCCTCGAAGTACCGCAGCACGATCGCGGCGCGCTGCGTCGCCGGGAGCGACAGCAGCGCCGCGTGGACTGCGATCCGCAGCGCCGTGTCCGGCTCGTCGTCAGGGCGCTCGGGGAGCGCCTCGGTCGCGATCTCGGCGACCTTCTTTCGCCGCCACAGGCTCACGTGCAGGTGGTACATGGTGCGCCGGGTGTAGGCCTCGGCGTTCGCGGTGCGGTGCAGCCGCTTCCACGACCGCCACGTGCGCGCCAGGGCGTCCTGCACCAGGTCCTCGGCGAGCCCCCGGTCGCCCGTGAGCAGGAACGCCGAGGCGTACAGCGCCCCGGACCTGGCCCGGACGAAGTCCTCGAACTCGCTCTGCGGCGATCGGGGCGGGGGCCCGGGCGGTGCCCCTGGGTGGACAGTCGATCCGCTCACGGTCGGTTCCGTTTCTATCGTGACGATGCGGTGTGGATACCCGCTAAGACGAGCAAACGGGCACCGCCGCGCATCCTACGAACGGTCAGCCACACCTGTCCGAACGGACAGGAGCCGGGCATCCACCGATATGCGATTGAGACCGTCCGCCATCGCGCGGCACACTGTCCCAGTGAAAATCATCGAATTCAGCGCCGCCGACACCGAACTGGTCGACCAGGCGTTCGCCGTCCTCACCGCCGCGCACCGCGCCGACACCCCCGAGAACCCCGCCCCCGTCGAACGCTTCTTCACGGCCCTCTTCACCCACGCCTTCCCCGGCCGCGAGAACCGCTGGTACGCCTGCGTCGAAGACGGCAAGCTCCTCGGCCACGCCCGCGTCACCTTCTTCACCGACGAGAACCGCGAGCTCGCGATGCTCCGCTTCGGCGCCGTCCACCCCGGCCACCGCGGCCGCGGCGTCGGCAGCGCCCTCCTCGACCAGGCCGAACGCGTCAGCGCCGAACACGGCCGCACCACCGTCCTCACCGGCGCCCCCGTCTACTGGGCAGAAGGCCCCGAACGCGACGGCGAGTTCGCGAAGCTCCTCGAAGACCGCGGCTACGCCAAGGCCCTGACCACCGTCAACCGCCGCAGCCCCGTCGACCCGCTCGGCCCCGAGAAGGAAGCCGAGCAGTACGCGAAGGCCCTCGCCGCCGCCGGAGACGCCTACGAAGTGCGCCAGTGGATCGGGCCCGTCCCCGATGACCTCCTCGACACCATGTGCCGCATGGAGACCACGATCATCAACGAGATCCCCCTGGGCGAGATCGAGATGGAGATCGAGCACATGACCCCCGAGAAGCTCCGCGCCCGCGAGGCCGTCTACGCCGCCGAAGGCCGTACCACCGCCCACGCCGTCGCCCTCGACGCCGAAGGCGAGATCGTCGCCTGGACCGAGGTCGCCGTCGACGAAGGCGACTACCGCGACGCCCACCAGGCCATCACCATCGTCGACCCGGCCCACCGCGGCCACCGCCTCGGCCTGCTCCTCAAACTCGCGAACCTCCGCCAGATCCGCGAGCACTTCCCGCACGTCGAGTACATCTGGACCGACAACGCCGACGTCAACGCGCCCATGATCGCCATCAACGAGCTCCTCAACTACGCCACGGTCGACGCCAACGCCGAGTACCAGCTGAAGCTGGGGGCCGCATGACCCTAGAAATCCGCCGCGTCCACCCCGAAGACACGGACGCCCTGCGCCAGGTCCACGAGGTCTTCGAGGCCGTGCGCGCCGCCGAGACCCCCGAGAACGCGCCCGTCCCCGCCGAGCGCTACGCCGGAGCGCTCCAACACCCGCCGCCGAACTCCGAGATCCGCTGCTACACCGCCGAACAGGACGGCCGCGTCCTCGGCCTGCTCTTGATCTACCTGCCGCTCAAAGAGAACACGCACTACAGCGAGACCGAGCTGGCCGTCCACCCCGAGCACCGCCGCCAGGGCATCGGCACCGCCCTCCTCGACCACCTCCTCCAGGTCGCCAGGGAGGAGGAACGCAGCGAACTCATCGTCCTCGCCCGCGCCGCCGTCGCAGACGGCCCCGCCCGCCCCGACGACGGCGCGCGGTTCCTCGAGAAACGCGGCTTCACCGCCGCGCTCACCGAGATCGAGCGCAGCCTCCGCACCGACACCCTCGACCCGGCCGCCGAAGCGCGCCTCTGGGACGAATCGATAGGCGCCGCAAGCGACTACGAACTCGTCTCCTGGACCGGCCGCTGCCCCGAGCAGTACGTCGAAGGCCTCGGCCGCATCGACTCCCAGATCTTCGCCGAGATCCCCCTCGGTGACGTCGACCTGCGCCCCCGCACCATCGACGCCGAGTTCGTGCGCACCCGCGAGGAACGCGCCGAAGCCCAGGGCCACATCATCATCCGCACCATCGCCGTCCACAAGGCCACCGGCGAGGTCACCGCCAACACCCTCATCTACGCCCACGAGGGCCAGGACCACGCCCAGCAGGCCATCACCATCGTCGACCCCGCCCACCGCGGCCACCGCCTCGGCCTGCTCGCCAAACTCGCGAACCTCCGCCAGCTCCGCGAGCACCAGGGCCACGTCCACACCGTCTGGACCGGCAACGCCGACACCAACGCCAACATGGTCGCCATCAACGACCAGCTCGGCTTCCGTCCCGTCGACGCCCGCGTCTCCTACAAGCGCAAACTCGGCGACTGACCGCCGCGGGCGGGCCCGCCGCAACCGAGGGTCCGCCCGCACACCGAATCGGTAATTCGGTTGCCGCAGGTCACCGCCGATGTCCACACTGACGTCATGGAAATCATCGAACTCGACCCCGCGGACGGCGACCTCGTCTCCGGTTTCTTCGACGTCATGACCGCGACCCACGCGGCCGACCACCCCGAGAACCCCGCCCCGCACCGGGCCAACTTCATCGCCGGGCTCAGCTACCCGCCGCCGGACGAGGACCTGGCCTACTTCGCGGCCATCGAGGACGGCAAGGTCGTCGGCATCCTCGGCATCGGCATGCCCAACCGCGCCAACCGCCACTTCGCCTGGGCCTGGATCAACGTCCACCCCGACCACCGCCGGAACGGCATCGGCTCGGCCCTCGCCGACCACTTCATCGCGTACGCGCGCGAGCGCGGCCGCACCGAACTCACCCTCGACACCCATATGAGCTGGGAAGGCGGCCACGAACGCTCCAAGGCCGGGCGGCTGTTCAACGAGAAGCACGGCTTCAAGCTCGCCCTCACCTGGATCAACCGCCGCTGCTACGTCGACGCCCTCGACGAGGCCACCGAGCAGGCCCTCCTGGAGAAGGCCCAGGCCGCCGCCGGGGACGACTACGAGATCATCTCCTGGATCGGGCGCACCCCCGAAGAACTCGTCGAGACCATGGCCCGCATCGACTCCACGATCATGGCCGAAGTCCCGCTCGGCGACCTCGAACTCGAACCCGAGACCGTCGACGCCGAACTGAAGAACGCCAAGGCCGACCGCAACGAGGCCATGGGCATGAAGGCGGTCCAGACCGTCGCCCGCGACCGCGCCAGCGGCGAGGTCGTCGCCAACACGTGCGTGTTCATCCACGACGACGGCGTCTTCCCGGACGCCTACCAGGGCATCACGATCGTCGACAAGAACCACCGCGGCCACCGCCTCGGCCTGCTCCTGAAGATCGTGAACCTGCGGCTGGTGCGTCGGAACTTCCCGCACATCCGTGCCATCTGGACGGACAACGCCGACGTCAACGCCCCCATGATCGACATCAACGTCACCCTCGGGTACGAGATCGTCGACGCCGGAGGCGAGTTCCAGCGCAAGTTCGAGGCCTAGCGCGTGCAAGCGAACGCCTAGTCCCCGCGGGGCCGGAACTGAAAGCGACACGGCTTCGAAATGGTGTCTCTAGGCACAAGCCGACCGTAGAGGTGGCGAGCCTCCTCCACGGTCGGCTATTGTTCTTAGCTGGCCCTCTTAGTGGCCCGATCAGGCGCGTCCCGCCCCATCACCGTCGGCTCATGGTGAACCAAATCTCCGCGGAACGTGCGTCACTTACGAAGTCGTTCTCGCGGAAGGCGAACCATGACCCTTGACCAAACTGTGCCGGATGCTGCCGTCAGTGAATCCGACACTGCACTCGAAACTCCTGAAACCCCCGAAACCACCGAAGCTCCGGCCGTCGAGGCCGCTGCCGTGACCGAGGCCCCCGCCGCGGACGACAGCACCAACGACACCGCTGCCGAAGCCGTCGCGGAAACCACCGAGGCCGCCCCGGCCGAGACCGTCGAAGCCGTTGCGGCCGAAGCGGAATCCGCCGAGGAGTTCACCGTCGAGACCGACGAGGTCCCGGCCTATACCGGCCCGTCCTTCGACGAGCTCGGCCTCCCCGAGAAGATCACCGCCGCGCTGGCCGAGCAGGGCATCATCACGCCCTTCCCGATCCAGGCCGCGACGATCCCGGACGCCATCGCCGGGCGCGACATCCTCGGCCGCGGCCAGACCGGCTCGGGCAAGACCCTCGCCTTCGGCCTGCCGACCCTCGCGCGCCTCGCCGCGGGCGGCCGCACCAAGGCCAAGCGCCCCCGCGCGATCATCCTGACCCCGACCCGCGAACTGGCCATCCAGGTCGCCGAGTCGCTGCAGACCTTCGGCGACGCCGTCGGCATCGACATGAAGGTCGTCTGCGGCGGCACCGCGTTCAACCGCCAGATCGACGCGCTGCGCGGCGGGGTCGACATGCTCGTCGCCACCCCGGGCCGCCTGCGCGACCTGATCCGCCGCGGCGAGTGCTCGCTCGAGGACATCGAGCTGGCGATCCTCGACGAGGCCGACCAGATGGCCGACATGGGTTTCCTGCCCGAGGTCGAGGAGCTGTTCGACCAGCTCCCCACCGGCGGCCAGCGCATGCTGTTCTCGGCCACGCTGGAAGAGGAGATCGACGTCCTCGTCCGCAAGTACCTGTCCGAGCCCGTCGTCCACTCGGTCGACCCGCCGGCCGGTTCGGTCACCACCATGACCCACCACCTGATGCTCATCGGCCCGCGCGACAAGGCCACGATGACCGCCGCCGTCGCGTCCCGTCCGGGCCTGACGATGGTGTTCGTGCGCACGCAGCTCGCCGTCGACCGCATCGCCGAGGAGCTGCGCGAGGCCGGCGTCAACGCCGAGGGCCTGCACGGCGGCATGTCGCAGCAGGACCGCTCGAAGGTCCTGGACCGCTTCAAGAACGGCCGCCTGGACGCGCTGGTCTGCACGGACGTCGCGGCCCGCGGCATCCACGTGGACGGCGTCGACATGGTCCTCCACGTCGACCCGCCGAAGACCCACAAGGACTACCTGCACCGCGCCGGCCGCACCGCGCGCGCCGGGCAGTCCGGGCATGTGGCGACCCTGGTGCTGCCGCACCAGAACCGCAGCATGTTCAGCCTCATCGAGCGCGCCGGTGTCGAGGCCACGCGCCACTACGTGAACGACAACTTCGACGAAGAGCTCACCAAGCTCATGGGCGCCCGGAACTTCACCGACCTGCGTGCGGTGTCGGCCGAGCACCAGGCGAACCGCAGCGACGAAGAGGTCAAGCGCCTCGAGCGCCAGATCGAGCGGATGAAGGAGGACGCCGAGGGCCTGCGCGCCGAGGCGACCCGTCTGCGCGAGCAGGCCGAGCGCGAGATCATCGAAGGCCCGTCCAAGCGCCGTGACGACCGCGGCCCGCGCCGCGAGCGCGACGACCGCGGTGGCGGCGAGCGTCGCGGCGGTGGCGGCTACCGCGGCCAGGGCGGCGACCGCGGTGGTTACCGCGGCAACCGCGAGGGCGGCGACCGCGGCGGCTACCGAGGGAACCGTGAAGGCGGCAGCGGTGGCGGCTACCGGGGCAACCGCGAGGGCGGCGACCGCGGTGGGTACCGCGGCGGCAACTCCGGCGGCGGCTACCAGGGGAACCGTGAAGGCGGCTACCAGGGCAACCGTGACGGCGGAAGCCGTGGCGGCTACGGCGACCGCGACAACCGGGGCGGCGGCTACGGCGGCGGCGAGCGTCGTTCGTACGGCGACCGCGACAACCGCGGTGGCGGCTTCCGTGGCGGCGAGAGCCGCAGCGGGGGTTACAGCGGCGGCGGCGAGCGTCGCAGCTACGGCGACCGCGACAACCGCAGCGGCGGCGGCGGCTTCCGCAGCGACGACCGTGGCAACCGCGGTGGTTTCCGCGGCGACGACCGCGGCGAGCGCGGCGGCTTCCGAGGCGACCGCGAACGCCGCGACCGCTGGTAAGCACCGCAGCGCCAACCGGCACTGACTGATGAAGCGGCCCTGGGGAAATCCCCAGGGCCGCTTCGCATATCCGGGGAATGTCGGACCCGTGTGGGAGAGTCGTCGTATTTACACCGGTGGTCGGAGGTGGATGCGGGTGGGAAGGGGCACGCCCTAGTGTCGTCCGGCGCGGCAGCACCCCGCCGCCGCGCGACGGCCCCGCCTCCCGTCCGCGGCACGATCGCCTTGCCGCCGAAAGCGTCCGATCCGCCCGTCGCCTCCTCCGAGTAATCTGGGGCGGTCCCGGTCCGCCCCACCAGAAAGCACGGCATTGGACTCCGCCCCCCGCACGGCTGCCGCGCTCGGCATCGACTTCGGCACCCACCACACGGTCGCGACCGTCCTGCGCGCCGACGGCCGCCGCCACCAGCTGCTCTTCGAGGGCACGCCGCTCCTGCCGTCAGGGATATACCTCGACTACGAGTCATCAATCCTCGTGGGACGCGACGCCGCCCGCGAAGGCCGCCGCCATCCTGAGCGCTACGAGCGCAACCCGAAACTGCGCCTCGACGCCTCCACAATCCTCCTGGGCGACAAGGAGATCCACGTCCGCGAGGCCGTCGCGGCGGTCCTGCGCCGGGTGATCGCCGACTGCGGCTCCGCGGCCGGCGTGCCCCGGTCCGTGACCGTGACCGTCCCCGCCGGGTGGGGCCCGGCCCGCCGCCACGTCGTCGGCGACGCCGCCGTCAGCGCCGGGGCCGTGAACCCCGTCCTCCTGCCCGAGCCCGTCGCCGCCGCCCGCTACTTCGCGGAGGTCCTCGGCCACGAGCTCGCGCCCGGCAGCACCCTCGTCGTCTTCGACCTCGGCGCGGGCACCTTCGACGCGAGTGCCGTGTCCCGCACCGAGACCGGGTTCGACGTGCTCGCCGTCGACGGCTCCGACCGCATCGGCGGCCACTACCTCGACCAGGCCCTCGTCGAGTACCTCGGCGGCCGCTTCGCCGGGTCCGAGGAACGCGCCGAGCAGTGGGCCGCGCTCCTCGACCCCGACGCCGGGGCCGAGCGGCTCCGCCAGCGCTTCACGCTCTACGACGAAGTGCGCGAAGCGAAAGAGCGCCTCTCGCGCCACACGAGCACCGAGGTCGCGGTACCCGGCTTCGCCGTCGAGGAACTCCTCACCCGCGCCGAACTCGAGCTCCTGGCCCGCCCCCTGCTCGCCCAGGCCGTGGAGATCACCCGGGCCGTGATCCGCGAGGCCGGGCTCGCGCCCGACCAGGTCGCGGGCGTGTTCATGGTCGGCGGTGCGAGCCGGATGCCGTTGGCCGCCACGATGATCCACCAGGAGCTCGGCGTCGCCCCGACTCTCATTGAGCAACCTGAACTCGTCGTCAGCGAAGGCGCGGTCTCGGCCCCCTCTGCGCCGACGCCTCCGAACCCGGTCGCGGCGCCGCCAACCGCGCCGTTCACCCCGGCCGCGGCGCCGCTCCTGTCACCGCCGCACACCCCGGCGGCCGGGGCAACGCCGACCTACGCCCCGGCCCAGGTCGCGGCCGCCGCATCGGCCTACACCCCGACGCAGGCCGCGCCTGCCGTCCCTGGCCCCGGCCAGGCCCTGCCGCCGCAGGCTCCCACCGCTCCCAAACCCGCCCGGCGGTCTCCGCGGCCATTCACCCTGTTCGTGATCGGCCTGGTCGCAGCCCTCGTCCTAGGCGTGCTCCTCACCGAACTCCTCAACCTCGGCGGCGGCGACGGGACCGGCGGCGAGGACCCGTCGGGCACGAGCGACACCTCCCGCGCCGAGTCCGAAAGCGATGCGGCCGAGAGCGATTCGACACCGCCGTTCTGGCCGGGCGCGATCCTCGCGTTCGACTCCACGCCCTCGTCGATCACCGTGACCACCGACGCCGACCCGGCCGCGACCGGCTGCCGGGTCGAGTACACCGGGACCAGCGACCAGGGCGTGCTCGAAGACGTCTCCTGCGCCGAGTTCACCGTCGAAGGCCTCAACGCCTCGGACGACTACTCCTTCACGATCTACAGCCCCGAGACGGACACCGAACCGCTGACCGGCGCCGACGACACCACCACGGTCACCGGGACCGCCTTCTGGGACTGCCCGCAGACGCGCATCTACTGCCAGAACCAGGGCGGCAGGCCCGGCATCCGCGGCACCCCGGGCGATTCGGCGGCTATCGACTACGCCGACGTCGGGCAGCAGTTCCAGCTCTCCTGCTACGCGACCGCCGAGACCATCGACCCGCGCGGCACCGAGGAGCAGGGCTACTGGGACTACCACCCCGGCAAGGACGCCTCCGGCGTCATGGTCGAAATCGAGCTCGGTGAGGGCCGCGGCTACCTGCCGTTCGTGTGGCTCGTGATCGACCCCGACGACCTCAACTCCCTCGGGGGCCTAGCCGAATGCTGAGCGCGTTCACCCGGCCCTGAAACCGAGCCGCGGCCCTTCGCCTTCCTCGGCGAGCTTGTCGGCCAGGTTGTAGATCGCGCACCGGCTGATCGAGAGGCAGCCGCAGCCGATGCACCCGTCGAGTTCCTCCTGGAGGTTCCGCAGGTGCGCGATCCGCTCCTCGATCCGGCGGCTCCAGTCCGATGAGAGCCGCTGCCAGTCGGCCCGGTCGGGGATGCGCCCGTCCGGCAGCCGGTCGAGCGACGCCTTGATCTCGTCGAGCGACAGGCCGATCGACCTCGCGGCCCGGATGAACGCGACGCGGCGCAGCTCGGCGCGCCGGTAGCGGCGCTGGTTGCCGCCGGTGCGCACGGAGTGGATGAGGCCGAGCGTCTCGTAGTAGCGCAGCGCCGAGGTCGCGACGCCTGCGCGCGCGGCGAAGTCGCCGATGGTCAGCATCGTCGCCGGATCATGCGAAGTCATGTGGCCCTGCTCACTTCGGTCTTTACTTCAAGTCGACTTGAAGTTACATGATCTCTCGCGTGAACGTCACCTTGGAACAGGTCCGGGAGCTCGCCAAGCGCACCGTGACCGATGTGCGGTATCCCGTCGTCAAGACCTACACGCTCGATGCGATCTGGGTCCTCTACGACCGCGTCCTGAACGTCGACCCGCAGCGCCCCGACGACCCGGCCCGCGACCGGTTCCTGCTGTCGAAGGGCCACGGCCCCAGCGCCTACTACGCGGTCCTCGCCGCCAAGGGCTTCTTCCCGGCCGACTGGCTCGACGACGTCGCGGCCCTCGCATCGCCGCTCGGCTCCCACCCCGACGCCACGCTCGTACCGGGCGCGGAGATCTCCTCCGGGTCGCTCGGCCACGGCCTGCCGCTCGGCGTCGGCACCGCACACGGCCTGCGCGCCAACGGCTTCCCCGACTCGCGCGTGTTCGTCCTCCTCGGCGACGCCGAGCTCGACGAGGGCTCCAACCACGAGGCGATCGCCTACGCCGGGGCCGTCGGCCTCGCGAACCTGAACGCGGTCGTCCTCGACAACGGCTCCGCCTCGCACGGCTGGCCCGGCGGCATCGCCTCCCGCTTCGAGGTGAACGGCTGGAGCGCCGCCACTGTGGACGCGGGCGACCACGAGGCCCTGTACCGCTCCTTCACCACCGCCCACCCCGACCGGCCGCACGTCACCGTGGCCGCCTACCGCCCCTAGGAGACTCCGATGGTGTTCCGAGCCGACCCGCTCACCGACGACCTGCAGCCCACGACCATGCGCGACGCCTGGGCCGCGCACCTCAACGACCTCGTCGACGCCGACCCGCGCCTCGCCGTGGTCCTCGCCGACATCTCGACCGAGATGTTCACCGACGCCATGAAGGCCCACCCGGACCGCGTGATCAACGTGGGCATCCGCGAACAGCTCCTCGTCGGCACCGCCGGGGGACTGGCGCTGGCCGGGCTGCGGCCGGTCGCGCACACGTACGCGCCGTTCCTGGTGGAGCGGGCGTTCGAGCAGGTGAAGCTCGACTTCGAGCACCAGGGCACGAGCGGCGTCCTGGTGAGCGTGGGTGCTTCGTACGACTGGGCGGAGGGCAGCTTCACGCATTTCAGCCCGCGCGACGTGGCGCTGTTCGACACGCTGCCGGGCTGGCAGGTGTTCGTGCCCGGCCACGCCGCCGAGGTCGCGCCGCTGCTCGACCGCGCGGTGGCCGCCGACGACGGCGTCTACATGCGTCTTTCATTGCGCCACAACGAGAACCCGCACGCCGTCCCGGACGGCGAGCTGCTGGTGCTGCGCGAAGGCAAGCGTGCCACCGTGGTCGTGGTCGGCCCGCTGCTCGACAACGTGCTGGAGGCGGTGAATGATCTCGACGTGACCGTGGCGTACACGAACACGCCGCGCCCGCTCGACACCGTGGGCCTGCGGGAGCTGGCGGCCGACACCGGCGGCGCGGTCGTCATGGTCGAGCCGTACCTGGAAGGCACGTCGGCCTGGCTGGTCGCGAAGGCCTTCGAAGACCGGCCGCACCGGCTCCTGTCGATCGGGGTTGGCCGCGAGGAGCTGCGCCGCTACGGCACGGCGGCCGAGCACGAGCGCCTGCACGGACTCGACGCGGCGGGCATCCGGGGCCGCGTGCGGCGGTTCCTTGCCTGAACGCGCGGAGCCTCCGAGCGGGCGATGCTCGGAGGCTCCGTGTTCAGTTGGGGCGCAGGCTAAGCCATGCTTTCGGCCCGTGCCGGCTCTTCGTCTTTCTTCTTGTCGCCCACGTTGTTGAGCCACAGCGAGTCGACGGCGAGGGCCCCGCCGCCGGAGAAGCCGATGGCGATGGAGGCGGCGGCGAGCATGAGCACGTACTCGTACCCGCCGTTCATGGAGTAGAAGCCGCCTTCGAGGTGCACGTAGAACATCGCGCCGAGCATGACGGCCGCGAGCGCGAGCCCCACCAGAGGTAGGAGCGCTCCCAAGATAAGCAGCACGCCGCCGATGAGCTCGGCGCCCACCGTGAAGTAGGCCGACAGCGTGGGTGCCGGGATGCCCATGCCCTCGAAGCCCTGCGCGGTCGCTTCCATGCCGTTCTCGTTGAACTTCTGCCAGCCGTGCGCGATGAACACGACGCCGAGGACGACGCGTCCGATGAGGAGGCCGATCGGTTGGAGTCTGGAGACCATATATTTCCTCCCAAAGGGGATTGGTTGAGGATTCAACTAAAGGGGAAGTCTACCAACCCGTGATGGTGTGTGTAAATAACCGTTACCTAGGAATACTGTGCGTGATTTGCGTTGTAATGACGCAGTGACAAACGCCGGAAAGGCGGGCACAATGCCCGCCTTTCCGGTCGTCGTCCAAGTCGGCCCGAAAGGGCCCGTGCGCTCAGTGGCGGCGCACGGCCTCTTCCACGAGCTTCAAGATCCGCGTGATGTCGAGGTCGTCGCGGCCCGTCGCGAGATACCGCACCAGGCCGTCGTACATCAGGTGCAGGAACCCGGCCAGGACCTCGATGTCGACGTCAGTGCGCAGCACCCCGATCTCGCGCTGGTGCTCCAGCCGCTCCCGGCTCGCCTCCGCGATCGCCTCGCGCCGCTGCCCCCAGGCCTCGGCGAACACCGGGTCCGTGCGCAGCCGCCGCGCCACTTCCAGCTGCGTCCCGAGCCAGCCCGCGGTCTCGGGCTTGTCGGCGCCCGTCGTCAGGTCCTGCATCACGCCCACCAGGCCCCGCTCGGCCACGGTCGCCGCCATCTCCGCCGCGTCCACCGACGCCACGGCCAGGAACAGCGCGTCCTTGTCCCGGAAGTGGTGGAAGATCGCGCCGCGCGAGAGCCCCGTCGCCTCCTCGAGCCGCCGCACCGTCGCTCCCTCGTACCCGAACTTGGCGAAGCACGAGCGGGCGCCGTCGAGGATCTGCTGACGGCGGGAGTCGAGGTGTTCTTGGCTGACGCGAGGCACCCGGCAATCTTGCCACCTGGGCTTGGCCCCGGCCCACTGAGTCGCCTACCGTTGTCTGGGTGGAACGGCAGGCACGGCGCACCGGTCGGTGCGGGGAGCGGGGGAGCGGCGCATGAAGCTGAGCGATTTCTGGGACCGGATGAACGAGACCTTCGGCGCCGCGTACGCCCGGTCGGTCGCCTCCGACAACACGATCGGCCAGCTCGGCGGCCGCACCATCGACCAGGCGCTCGCCGACGGCGAGAACGCCAAAGCCGTGTGGATGGCCGTGTGCCGCGCCTGGCCGGAGCGGATTCCGTCCCGCCTCGTGCGCTGACGCCGGTTCCGAGTTCTCCTAGCCCTGCGAGCTCGAGCCTTCTTCATCTCTGCGAGATGTGCCCTGTTCGAACAAGCCGTTGTCCTAGGTTGTCGGTGGGGGCGACTACCGTGTTCGTATGGCTAAGCAGACAGGAACCAGGGGAGGCGGAATGAACTCCGCTCAGGACAAGTCCAAGGCGCTCGATCTCGCCTTGGCCCAAATTGACAAGCAGTTCGGTAAAGGCTCGGTCATGCGGCTGGGCGAGAAGCCCAAGCAGAACGTCAAGGTCATCTCGACCGGCTCGATCGCGCTCGACGTCGCGCTCGGCGTCGGCGGCCTGCCGCAGGGCCGCATCATCGAGATCTACGGTCCCGAGTCCAGCGGTAAGACCACGATCGCCCTGCACGCCATGGCGAACGTGCAGGCCGAGGGCGGGGTCGCGGCGATGATCGACGCCGAGCACGCGCTCGACCCGATCTACGCCGAGAAGCTCGGCGTCAACGTCGACGACCTCCTCGTCAGCCAACCGGACACC
This sequence comes from Glycomyces sp. NPDC050141, assembly GCF_055586545.1. NCBI lineage: Bacteria > Bacillati > Actinomycetota > Actinomycetes > Glycomycetales > Glycomycetaceae > Glycomyces > Glycomyces sp. NPDC050141. Next base: position 176,943 of record NZ_JBVJHZ010000001.1, read on the forward strand.
GGCGAGCAGGCCCTGGAGATCGCCGACATGCTGGTCCGCTCCGGCGCGGTCGACCTCATCGTCATCGACTCGGTGGCCGCGCTCGTGCCGCGCGCCGAGATCGAGGGCGAGATGGGCGACTCGCACGTGGGCCTCCAGGCCCGGCTCATGAGCCAGGCCCTGCGCAAGATCACCGGCGGCCTGAACACCACGGGCACCACGATGATCTTCATCAACCAGCTGCGCGAGAAGATCGGCGTCATGTTCGGCTCGCCCGAGACCACCGCCGGCGGTAAAGCGCTCAAGTTCTACGCCTCGGTGCGCCTGGACATCCGCCGGATCGAGACGCTGAAGGACGGCGGCGAGGCCGTCGGCAACCGCACCCGCGTCAAGGTCGTCAAGAACAAGGTCGGCTCGCCGTTCCGCCAGGCCGAGTTCGACATCCTCTACGGGCACGGCGTGTCCAAGGAGGGCTCGCTCATCGACATGGGCGTCGAGCACGGCATCGTGAAGAAGTCGGGCGCCTGGTACACGTACGAGGGCGACCAGCTCGGCCAGGGCAAGGAGAAGGCCCGCACGAACCTCAAGGAGAACCCGGACCTCGCCCTGGAGATCGAGAAGAAGATCAAGGAGAAGCTCGGCGTCGACGCCGCCGCGGCTGACGCACCCGCCGAGGACGAGATTGAAGAACCTCCGGTCGACTTCTAAGCCGAACGACCCCGAGGCGGCCCGGCAGTACTGTCTCAACCTGCTGTCGGGCCGGCCCCGCACGCGTACCGAACTCGGGGACTCGATGCGCCGCAAGGGCTTCGAAGAGGAGATCGTCACCGAGATCCTGGAGCGGTACGCCGAGGTCGGCCTCATCGACGACGCGGTGTTCGCCCGCGCCTGGGTCGAGTCGCGCCACCGCAGCCGGGGCCTGTCGAAGCGCAGCCTCGCGGGGGAGCTGCGCCGCAAAGGGGTCGATCCCGACTTCGTGGACGCCGCGGTCGAGCAGGTCAGCGACGACGACGAACGCGAGGCCGCGCTGGAGCTCGCCCGCCGCCGCTACCGGTCCCTCGCCGGCCAGCCCGATGACGCCGTGCTGCGCAAGCTCGTCGGGATGCTCGCACGCAAGGGCTACGGCTCGGGCGTGGCGATCCCGGTGGTGAAGCAGGTCCTCGCAGAAGCGGAGAGCGAAGCGGCCGAACTCCTCGACGAGGACGCCCACTTCGAGTGAGGTCGCATTCGCGGCGCTTGCCCACAAATCGGGCATCCATAGCGCCCCCCGATTTCCAGTGTGGCGCAAGGGTACGACATGTCGGTGGTGCCGGGCATCATCGAAACGGGGGCGCTCGCGAAGTCGAGGAGGTCTCGCGTTCATGGTCGCGATGTGTCGCACGGGCCGGGCCCTGGCGTTCCATCATCCGGAACGCGGCAGGTCGGTAAGGAGTCGTTAACGCGTTCGACATACGATTGGCCGCGACGACGCAGCGCCGCGCCCGGTCCTCCGTCTCTCCTTACCTTTGCGAGGTATCCATGACCGAACCGAAACCCGTCGTGGTCATTGCAGACCAGCTCGCGCCCGCCGCGGTCGAAGTGCTCTCCGGCGACTTCGACGTCCGGGAGATCGACGGTACGAACGTGGAGTCCCTCCACGCCGCGCTGGTCGAGGCCGATGCCGTGATCGTCCGCTCCGCCACCACCATCGACGCCGCCGCTCTCGAGCACGCGCCGAAGCTCAAGGTCATCGCCCGTGCGGGCGTCGGCCTCGACAACGTCGACCTGCCCGCCGCCACCGAGCGCGGCGTCATGGTCGTCAACGCGCCGACCTCGAACATCGTCTCCGCCGCCGAGCAGGCCATCACGCTGCTGCTCGCCAGCGCGCGCCACATCGCCCGTGCCGACGCCTCGCTGCGCGCCGGCCGCTGGGACCGCAAGAAGTTCACGGGTGTCGAGATCCAGGGCAAGACCCTCGGCGTGATCGGCTTCGGCAAGATCGGGCAGCTCGTCACGACCCGTATGCAGGCGTTCGACATGGATGTCGTCGCGTACGACCCGTACGCGCAGCCCGCGCTTGCCGCGAAGCTCGGAGTCAAGCTGGTCGACCTCGACACGCTGCTGGCGGCCTCGGACTTCATCACGATCCACCTGCCGAAGACCCCCGAGACCGTGGGCATCCTCGGCGAGGACGCGTTCAACAAGGTCAAGCCGGGTGTGCGGATCGTCAACGCCGCGCGCGGCGGGCTCATCGACGAGGAGGCGCTCGCGGCCGCGCTGCAGGACGGCCGTGTGGCCGCCGCCGGTCTCGACGTGTTCGTCAAGGAGCCGTGCACGGACTCGCCGCTGTTCGCGCTCGACAACGTGGTCGCCGCCCCGCACCTGGGCGCGTCGACCCGCGAGGCGCAGGACAACGCCGGTCTCGCGGTCGCCAAGAGCGTCCGTCTCGCCCTCTCGGGCGAGTTCGTACCGGACGCCGCGAACGTGCAGGCCGGGGGTGTCGTCCACGAGGACGTGCGCCCGCTGCTGCCGCTCGCCGAGCGCCTGGGCCGCACGTTCAACGCCCTGACCGGCGCGCCGGTGCAGTCGCTCACGGTGGAGGTCCGCGGCGACGTCGTCGACCACGACGTCACGGTGCTGCAGCTCGCGGCGACCAAGGGCCTGTTCGTGGACGTGGCCGACTCGGTCACGTACGTGAACGCGCCGCTCGTGGCGGACCAGCGCGGTGTCGAGGTCGGCCTCTTCGCCTCGAAGGAGTCGCCGGAGTACCAGACGCTGCTGACGCTGCGCGGTGCGCTCGTCGACGGCCGGAGCCTCACGGTCTCGGGCACGATCAGCCCCGGCCCGCACGGCGGCCTGCGCCTGACCGAGATCGACGGGTTCGAGCTCGACATCGACCTGGACGGCTCGCTGCTGTTCCTGCGCTACACCGACCGCCCCGGCGTCGTCGGCCTCATCGGCGGCGCGCTCGGCGACCTCGGCATCAACATCGCCGCGATGCAGGTGGCCCGCAAGGCCGCCGGCGGCGAGGCCGTGATGGCGATGGCGCTCGACGCGCCGGTGCCTGCGGAGCTGCTGGGCCGCATCAAGGAGTCGGTCGGCGCGAGCGGCGTGAAGTCGGTGACCCTGCAGGACTAAAGGGCCGGTCGGCGGTGCGCCGCAGTGGTGTTCACCGGCCCGGTTCCACCTGCTGAGAGTCGTTCGTCGGAATGCGGGACGGGTGCGTTAAGGTGAACGCATCCGCCCGCATTCCGCGTTTCTGTCACCGAAACCGGCCGGTCCGAGACCGGAAGCGGCGCACCAGTTCGCGTCAGCGACTGAGGACGAAACCAGAGAGGCAGCATGAGCAGGATCGCGGTCATCCCGGGCGACGGGATCGGGCAAGAGGTCATCGCCGAGGCGCAGAAGGTGCTCGCCGTGGCCCTTCCCGGCTACGAGTCGACCGAGTACGACCTGGGCGCGCGCCTCTACAACCGCACCGGTGAGGTCCTCCCCGACAGCGTCCTGTCCGAACTGGACGAGCACGACGCGATCCTCCTGGGCGCCATCGGCGACCCGTCGGTCCCGCCGGGGGTCCTCGAGCGCGGCCTGCTGCTGAAGCTCCGCTTCGAGTTCGACCAGTACGTGAACCTGCGGCCCAGCCGCCTCTACCCGGGCGCGCCGACCCCGCTGGCCGACGTGAAGCCCGGCGACATCGACTTCGTGGTCGTCCGCGAGGGCACCGAGGGCCTGTACACCGGCGCCGGAGGCAACCTCCACACCGGTTCGGCCGCGGAGATCGCGACCGAGGAGTCCCTGAACACGCGCTACGGCACCGAGCGGGTCATCCGCGACGCGTTCGAGCGCGCCAAGCGCCGCCGAGGCCACCTCACCCTGGTCCACAAGACCAACGTGCTCGTGCACGCGGGCGGGCTGTGGAAGCGCACCTTCGACGAGGTCGCCGCCGAGTACCCGGACATCACGACCGAGTACCAGCACGTCGACGCGGCCGCCATGTTCCTGGTGAACCGACCCCACACGTTCGACGTGATCGTCACCGACAACCTGTTCGGCGACATCCTCACCGACATCGCCGCGGCGGTGACCGGCGGCATCGGCCTGGCCGCGACCGGCTCGATCAACCCCGACCACACGCACCCGTCGACGTTCGAGCCCGTGCACGGCTCGGCCCCCGACATCGCGGGCCAGGGCATCGCCGACCCGGTCGCCGCGATCTCCTCCACCGCGCTCCTCTTGGAGCACCTGAGCCGCCCCGACGCGGCCGCCGCCGTGAACACCGCGGTGGAGCGCGAACTCGCCGGACGCGACTCCGGCACCAAGATCCGCACCGGCGAGGTAGGCGACCGAGTAGCCGCCGACGTCGCCGGACAGCTCAGCTAACACCCAAGCAGCTTCGACGCCCGGCGGGCCAGCGCTCCGACAGGAGCGCCTCGCCGGGCGTTTTTCCGTGTCGGAGTCCGACCGGGCCACGCGCCGCCCGACCACCTGAACGAGCGGTAAGTTAGGCATCAGGACCAAATACAGCACCGCACCCGAGCCACTTGCACTGAAGGACAGAACCAATGACCAGCGAAGGTCTTCCCGACCTGCGGCACGAGCCGCACCCGAACCCGACCCCGGCCGCCGAGCGGGACGCGCTCATCGCCAACCCCGTGTTCGGCACCGTGTTCACCGACCACATGTTCCAGATGACCTGGACCGAGGGCCGCGGCTGGCACAGCGCCACCGTCAAGCCCTACGGGCCCCTCACGCTCTCCCCGGCGGCGGCGGTCCTCCACTACGCTCAGGAGATCTTCGAGGGCCTCAAGGCCTACCGCTACCCCGACGGCGGCATCGGCCTGTTCCGCGCCGAGGCGAACGCCCGCCGACTCAACCTCTCGGCGCAGCGCATGGCCATGCCGCACCTGCCCGAGGAGTGGTTCCTCGCCTCGATCCGCGAGCTGCTGGCCGTCGACGGCGACTGGGTCCCCGGCCAGGAGGAGGCCAGCCTCTACCTGCGCCCGTACATGTTCGCCTCCGAGGCGTTCCTCGGCGTGCGCCCCGCCAAGGAGTTCACGTACCTGGTCATCGCCTCCCCGGCGGCCGCCTACTTCAAGGGCGGCCCCAAGCCGCTCACCCTGTGGGTCTCCGAGGAGTTCAACCGCGCCGGACCGGGCGGCACCGGCGCCGCCAAGTGCGGCGGCAACTACGCCGCGAGCCTGCTCCCGCAGGCCGAGGCCATGGAGCACGGCTGCGACCAGGTGGTCTTCCTCGACGCCGTCAAGTACGAGAACGTGGACGAGCTCGGCGGCATGAACCTGTTCTTCGTGTACGAGAACGAGCGGGTCCTGTACACGCCGAAGCTCGGCACGATCCTCCCCGGCATCACCCGCGACGCGATCTTCACGCTCGCCACCGAGGCCGGCTGGGAGGTCCGCGAGACCGACTACTCGCTCGCCCGCTGGCGGGACGACGCGAACTCCGGCGCGCTCTCCGAGGCGTTCGCGTGCGGCACCGCCGCCGTGATCACCCCGGTCGGCACCGTCAAGGGCCGCAGCGGCGAGTTCCAGGTCAACGGCGGCGAGGCCGGGAAGTTCACGATGCAGCTGCGCCAGACCATCCTCGACCTGCAGCACGGCCGCGCCGAGGACACCCACGACTGGACCACCAAGGTCGCCTGAGCTCCCTTCCGCGGCAGGGGTGTTCGCGCCCCGGGTCGCGGAAACCGGGACCATTCCCGGTCCCCTTCCCGTACCTTGATATCCACGCGTGTCAAGGCTCGGGGAGGGGACTTTGGGCGACGTCACCATCCGTCTGAACCGGTTCGGGATCGAACGCGGCCGCACCTGGCACGCCGTGGTCGCCGCGGTCGCCATCGCGCTGCCGCTGGTGTTCTGGATCGGCATCGAACGGTCCCTCGGCGACTCGGTGCAGGAGATCGACACCGGCGAGACCCTCTACCTCCAGTCCTTCCCCGTCCCGGCCGCGAGCCTCGACTTCAAGCTCCCCGGCGCGGGCTGGACCTCCCCGGGCGTCCACATGGCCGACCAGCGCCAGAACTTCCGCCACGGCGGCCTCGCGGCCACCGTCGAAGTCGACACCGACGTCCAGAACCTCGCGAACCTCCTCGCCCGCCGCGCCGAGCCGGTCACCGCCGCGAGCGACCTCGCCTACCTCAACGAGCGCCCGTACACGAACGCCGCCTCGGGCCTGTCCGGGCACCGCGCCGACCTCGTCGGACCCGACACCGCCGGTTCGATCACCGTGGTCGGCAAGGACGGCGGCGCGGCCGCGATCCTCATCCTCATCGCCCCCGGCGACGACCCGGCCAGCGCCACCGTCGACCCCGACCCGTTCATCGCCACGTTCGAGCTGGAGGGCAAGTGAACGTCCGCACCGAGCGCGTCGTCGTCGAGAGCCAGGGCGCGTTCATCCGGCTCCGGCGCCCCGCCTACTGGCTGTTCGTCGCCTGCCTCGTCTACGGCCTGCTCGAACTCGGCCGGGTCCTCTCGCCCGACTACGGCGACATCGCGACCGCGCTGTGGATCTCCATCGGCATCAACGCGGTCCTCGCGTTCTTCTTCCTCGACATCCTCGCCCGCCTCGACCTGTTCGAGCGCGAACCGCCGACGGTGCGGGCCGCCGCGATGTGCTGGGGCGGCCTCGCGGCCGTGGCCTTCGCGATCCTCGCCAACAACGCCGCGCTCGTGGTCCTGGCCGAGTTCTTCGACGCGCAGTGGGCCCGCACCTGGGGGCCGCCCATCGTCGGGCCCGTGAACGAGGAGTGGCTCAAGGCCCTCGGCGTGGTCCTGCTCGTCCTCATCGTGCGCGAGCACTTCGACCGCTCCATCGACGGGCTCATCTACGGCGCGCTCGTCGGACTGGGCTTCCAGGTGGTCGAGAACCTCACCTACGCGGTCAACTTCGCGCTGCTCAACCCCAACTCCGATGTTGCAGGCGCGCTGAGTGCGACCTTCTCGCGCGTCCTCATCGCCGGGCCCTGGTCGCATCCGCTGTACACGGGGACGGCCGGGCTCGGCATCGCGTTCTTCGTGACGCAGACGCGCCGCCGCTTCAGCACCCGGCTCGGCGTCGCGATCGGGCTGTACGCGCTGGCGCTGGGGATGCACGGCTTCTGGAACCTGCCGATCCCGGCGAGCATGCCGCCCGCGCTGGCGATCCCGTTGAGCTACGGCAAGGGCCTGTTCCTTTTGGGGCTGTTCTTCGTGCTCTACCATTTCGCGGCCCGCGCGGAATGGCACTGGTTCGTCACCACCATGTCCGATCAGGACGAACATGTGGTCACCACGGAGGACCTCACCGAGATGCGGTCGCTGCGCAGCAGGCGCCGGGCCCGCAAGCACGCGCACCGCCGCTGGGGCAAGCAGGCCTCGCACCTGCTCGGGCAGCTGCACCGGGAGCTGGTGAACCTGGCGACGCTCGTGGCCCGCGACCAGCGCCGGGGCGAGGCGGTCGAAGAGGGGCCCGACGTGGCCGCCGTCAAGCGCAACATCGCCGCTATCAGAGCCGAACTGGCCGAGGCGAAAGCGACGTAACGCTGCAGGTCAGCCGATGCGGCCCTTGCGGGGGATCGGCGCGGTCGAGCCGCGCGGCGCCTGCTCCGCGGAGGCCTCGGTCGTCGGTTCCCCGGTCGGGTCCGGGGACGCGGTCGGGCCGTCGGTCGTCGGCAGCGACGCGCTCGGCGTCGGCTCTTCCGTCGTCGGTTCCCCGGTGGTCGGCTCCTCCTCGGTGGGCTCCTCGGTCGGCGCGTCCGTGGTCGGCTCCTCCGTCGGTTCCTCGGTGGGTTCCTGTGTGGGCGTAGGCGACTGCTCGCCGCCCTCCTCGACCGGGTCGGAGGTCTCCCCGCCGACCGGCACGAGTCCCGGTGCGTTGCCGGGGTTCTTGCTCCGCGGATCGCTCGACGGCGTGTCCTCGGCGACCTCCGGGTCGGCGGCGCCGCCGCCAGCGGCGGGCGGGTGCGAGGTCGCCTCCTCTGAGGCCTCCGCGTCCTGGCCCGTCGTGTCCGCGCCCAGGCCGAACCAGCCCTCGGTGATGTCCGCGCCCTCGTCGGCGAGGTCCTGCAGGCCCGGCACGGGCTCGCGCAGCAGCGCCCCTGTCGCGATCATGCCGCCCGCGACCGCCACCACCGCGATCGCACCGGCCCGCCGGAAGCGCCGCGACTGGCGCAGGTCGTAACCGAGGGAGCGGAACGCGCCCCTGGTCTCGCGCCCGATGGCGCCGAAGAGTCCCACTGTTTCCCACCGTCCGTTTCGTGTCATTCACTCGGATCAACGAGCGAGGGCGCGAGTGGTAACCGTTGGGTCACCCGTGCGGGTGTCATTCGGCCCATTCGGGTGAATGGGGACGGGCCGAAAATCCTAAGTCCAACGTGGACGGAACTCAGAAGTCCCGCTTCACGGCCTTGACCAGCAGGCCCGCGAACACCTGCAGCGCCGCCGGGTCCACGTCCGGGCGCGAGTCCTCAAGCGCCGCTTCGGCTTCCGCCGCAAGCGAGGAGATCCGCTCCTCCGTGTCGGCCAGTGCCCCCGTGTCCATCAGGACCGCCCGCAGCCGCTGCACCCCGGCCTCGTCCAGGTCCGGGTCGCCCAGCCCCGCGTCCAGGGCCGCCCGCTGCGCCGCGTCCGCGGCCGCCGAAGCCCGCGCGATGAGGAACGTGTGCTTGCCCTCCCGCAGGTCGTCCCCGGCGGGCTTGCCGGTCTGCGCCGGGTCGCCGAACACGCCCAGCACGTCGTCGCGCAGCTGGAACGCCTCGCCCAGCGGCAGCCCGATCGCCGAGTAGTGCGCCCGCACCCGCTCCGGGGCGCCCGCCAGAGAAGCGCCGATGAGCATGGGCCGCTCGATCGTGTACTTCGCGGACTTGTACCGCGCCACCTTCGCCGCCGTCGCCTCCGAGACGTCCCGGCGCACCTCCGACAGCACATCCAGGTACTGCCCGGCGCTCACCTCGGTGCGCATCAGGTCGAAATCGCCCCGCGCCGCCGCGACCGCCTTGAAGGGCATCCCCGCCGAGCAGAACAGCTCGTCCGACCACGCCAGGCACAGGTCGCCGAGCAGGATCGCCGCCGCCGCCCCGAACCCGCCGGGCCGGCCCGACCAGCCCTCGGCCTCGTGCAGCGCCGCGAACCGCTTGTGGATCGAGGGCATGCCCCGGCGCGTATCCGAACCGTCGATGAGGTCGTCATGCATCAGCGCCGACGCCTGCAAGAGCTCCAGCGACGCCACGCAGGCCACAAGCTCTGGAGAGTCCTCGAGCCCCGCGCCGCGCGCACCCCAGTACGCGAACGCCGGACGCAGCCGCTTCCCGCCCATGAGCACGAAATCGCGCACCGCGTCCGCGTACGCCCCGAGGCTGTCGTCGATCCCGCAGATCACGGCGGCCTGCCGGTCCAGGAACACGGTCAGGGCGGCGTCGATGCGGTCGTTGAGCTCCACGGGTCGAACCATAGGTCGTCGCCGCTCTGTCCCAACTATTGGGTGGTCGCCAGTGCAGGTCAGCACACGTGTACCCGTGCCGTTACATTTGCAGGCATGACTCTCGGAGTGCCCAGCGTGATGCCGCAGAAGACCGCCAAGATCGGCGATCTGCTGCGCTCGGGTATGCCGAAGTTCTCGTTCGAGATGTTCCCGCCCCGCGACGAGAACGCCGACACCGTCCTGTGGCGCACCATCCGCGCCCTCGAGGGCCTCAACGCCGACTACGTCTCCGTCACCTACGGCGCAGGCGGCTCGACCAGGCAGAAGACCGTCGAGACCACCGACCGGATCAACTCCGAGACGACCCTCCTGACCATGGCCCACTGCACGGCCGTGAACCACTCCATCGCCGAGCTGCGCAACCTCATCGGCCACTTCGCCAACGTCGGCGTCCGCAACATCCTCGCCGTGCGCGGCGACCCGCCGGGCGACCCGCGCGCCGACTGGGTCCAGCACTCCGAAGGCGTCCTCCACGCCCGCGAACTCGTCGAACTCATCAAAGAGTCCGGCGACTTCAGCGTCGGCGTCGCCGCCTTCCCCGAAGGCCACCCGCGCGACGTCGACTGGGACACCGGCGTGCGCCACTTCGTCGACAAGTGCCGCGCCGGGGCCGACTTCGCGATCACCCAGATCTTCTACGACGTCGAGGACTACCTGCGCCTGCGCGACGCCGTCGCCGCCGCGGGCTGCGACATCCCGATCGTCCCGGGCATCATGCCCGTCACGAACATCAAGCAGATCGAGCGGTTCGCCGTACTCACCGGCATGAGCTTCCCCGAACCCCTCGCCGCGCGCCTGCGCGCCTGCGGGGACGACCGCGACGCCATCCGCGACATCGGCGTCGAAGTCGCCTCCGACATGGGCGCCCGGCTCCTCGCCGAAGGCGCCCCCGGGCTGCACTTCACCACCTTGAACCACTCCCGCTCCACCCGCCGCGTCTGGCAGAACCTCCGCCCGTAGGAGAAGGACGAGTGTCGGCTACCCGATCGAGGGATTGCGGTCACCGTACAGACACGTAGAGTCCTCTTCTATGTTCGATGCTGCGAATGCGCGGTTGATGCCGTCTGCTACAACAACATCCATGCGCACCCGAGTGCCCGCCGACTCCCTTGTAGGCAGGGTCATCCTCTCCACCCGGTTCCAGCCCGGCGCCGTCGTCGGCGTCGGCCTCTTCGCCAGCCTCCTCATCCCCGCCTGCGTCCTCCTCGGCGGACCCGTCATCCTCGTCTCGCTGCCGCTCATCGCGATCACCGCGCTGGCCGACTCCTCGTACGCGCTCCTGGCGGCGCGCTCGACGAGCCTGACGCGCCGCGTCCTGGTGTTCGAGCCGCTCGCCGCGCGCCTCTCCGAGGGGGCCTGGCTCATCTCGCTGTGGTTCCTCGGCGCGCCCGGCTGGAGCGTCACCGTCACCGGCGCGCTGTGCTGGATGTACGTGCTCACCCGCAACCGGGCCCGGCAGGTGGGCCTGCGGGACCTCGGCATGACGACGATGGGGGAGCGGTCGGTCCGCGAACTCGTCGTCGCGCTCGGCTTCGGCGCGGCGGGCGTGATCGCCGTCGCGGGCGGCGGGCAGTATCAGCAGTGGATCGGCGGCGCTATCACGATCGCGGTGACGGCCTGGATGCTGCTGGCGGCGCTGGGGCTGCTGCAGCTGGTGATCGTGGTGTCGACGGCACTGCGCAACGACTGAGCAGCGCGGCGACTCAACGCCGGGAATGTTCCGCGGAGCGCTCGTGTTGTTGAGTCCATGCGCTACGACGACATCACCGACGACCAGATCGCCGCTTTCATCGACGTCAGCTCGCGGCCGCGCCAGGTCCCTGAAGAGACCCGGCGGCTGCGCGACGCCGAGGAGATGCTCGCCCTGAAGGACCCGCTCGGGGCCCTGCAGTTCCTCGCGCCCCTGCTGCGCGACCACCCGGACCACCCGGACGTCATGCTCACCGCCGCCCGCGCCTACTTCAAGTCGGCGCAGCTGAACAAGGCGCTCGAGCTGTCCGAGAAGATGGTCGAGGCCAACCCGGCGGACTTCTACGCCCGGCTGCTCCTCGGCCGCACCCTGCAGCGGCTCGGCCGCGCCGACGAGGCGCGCGGCCACCTCCGCATGATCGACCAGATCGCCGAGTAGCCCGCAGGACGCGGGCCGCGAAGCGCAGGCGCCCCGCGTTTTTCGAACACCCGGTGTGCCTCAGGTGAGGATCAGGGGTCGTGAGCCGTCAGGTTCACGGCCCTTTTCTGTTGCCGTGCAATGACTGTGCTGTCGGATGCGCGACAGTCAGTAGCGATTCGCTGATTTCGGGCGACGATGGGGGTTGGCAATGTCGGACCCCTGTGGTTCCATATTTCTCGAACGCAAGTTCGAACAGGTTTTGGAGGCCCACGTCATGGCAGCTTCTCGACCCGCCACTACCCGATCCGCCTCGCCCGCGGGAGCCCGCGGCGCGGGCGGCCCCCGACTGGTGCAGGCGGGCACCGTGCAGAACTCGCGCCTGCGCATCCCCGCCGATCAGCTCCCCAACCGCTCCCCGCTCCAGCTCCTCGCCACCGCCCGCGTCGACTTGGACGACGCGGCGGAACGGACCCGTCCCGGCGAGCGCTACGCGGAAGCGCACCTGGCCGCCCTCCGGGTGGCCGTGGCCGTGCTCGCCGTGCGCGCGGGCGACGCCACGGGCAGGCGGCGGCCCGGCCGCCCGTCGAGCACCTGGGAGCTGCTGCGGGGCGTGGCCCCGGAGCTGGAGGAGTGGGCGTCGCACTTCGCCCGCACCGCCCGCAAACGGGTCCTCGCGCAGGCCGGCATCCCCGACATCGTCACCCCCGAGGAGGCGGACGCGATCGTCGCCGACGCCCGCCGCTTCCTCGACGTGGTGGTGCGGCTCCTCGGATTCAGCGCATTGGCGCGCTGAGCGCGCCGCAGCGCGGTCGCGGGTCGCCCCGCGCCGTGACCTGCGTGACGCCCGCCGTGGCGGGCGGCACGGGCGATTCGCTGCGGCACGGGCGGTTATACGATTGCTGCTGGCACCGGGTTCTCGAGAGAATGTCATCGTCCCCGGCCCGCGACGCGGGCCGCGGCGAGGCGTTCCGGGCGAGGCCCGCGGCCGCGTACCGGATCCGCCGGTCAATCGACCAACCGTTTCCTTCGAGGAGTTTTGAACCCGTGTATCGGACACACCTCGCCGGCACGCTGAGTGCCGCTGACGTCGACCAGCAAGTCACCCTCGCCGGATGGGTGGCGCGTCGCCGCGATCACGGCGGGGTGGAGTTCGTGGATCTTCGCGACGCTTCTGGCGTCGTCCAGGTCGTCTTCCGCGACTCCGAGGCCGCCGAGGCCGCCCAGAAGCTCCGCAACGAGTACTGCGTCTCGATCACCGGCACCGTCGCGCGCCGCCCCGAAGGCAACGAGAACCCCGACCTGCCCACCGGCCAGATCGAGGTCACCGCGACCGTCCTCGAAGTGCTCTCCGAGGCCGCGCCGCTGCCGTTCCAGATCGACGAGCACGTGGACGTCTCCGAGGACATCCGCCTGCGCCACCGCTACCTGGACCTGCGCCGCACCGGCCCCAACAACGCGATCCGCCTGCGCTCCAGGGCGAACCACATCGCCCGCAGCCTCCTGGTCGAGGACGGCTACGTCGAGATCGAGACCCCGACGCTGACCCGCTCGACCCCCGAGGGCGCCCGCGACTTCCTCGTGCCCGTGCGCCTCCAGCCCGGCACCTGGTACGCCCTGCCGCAGTCGCCGCAGCTGTTCAAGCAGCTCCTCATGGTCGGCGGTTTCGAGAAGTACTTCCAGATCGCGCGCTGCTACCGCGACGAGGACTTCCGCGCCGACCGCCAGCCCGAGTTCACGCAGCTCGACATCGAGGCCTCCTTCGTCGACCAGGACGACGTCATCGACCTGGGCGAGCGCGTCGTGCAGGCCCTCTGGGCCGAGCTCGCCGACCACCAGATCCAGCTGCCGATCCCGCGCATGACCTGGCACGACGCCATGGACCGCTACGGCTCGGACAAGCCCGACCTGCGCTTCGGCCAGGAACTGGTCGAACTCACCGACTACCTGCGCGGCACCGAGTTCCGCGTCTTCGCGGGCGCGATCGACGCCGGCGGCTACGTCGGCGCGGTCGTTATGCCCGGCGGCGCCTCGCAGACCCGCAAGGAGCTCGACGGCTGGCAGGACTGGGCCAAGGCGCGCGGCGCCAAGGGCCTCGCCTACATCACCTTCAACGCCGAGACCGGCGAGCCGAAGGGCCCCGTCGCCAAGAACCTCTCCGAGGAGCACCTGGCCGGGCTCGCCGACGCCGTCGGCGCCAAGGCCGGTGACGCCGTGTTCTTCGCGGCCTCGACCGACCGCCGCGAGGCCCAGGAGCTGCTCGGCGCGGCCCGCCTCGAGCTGGGCAAGCGCACCGGCCTCATCGACCCCGACGCCTGGGCGTTCTGCTGGGTCATCGACGCGCCGATGTTCGAGGCCACCGAGACCGGCGGCTGGACCGCGATCCACCACCCGTTCACCTCGCCGAACCCCGAGTGGGTCGACAAGTTCGAGTCCGACCCGGCGAACGCGCTCACCTACGCGTACGACATCGTCTGCAACGGCAACGAGCTCGGCGGCGGTTCGATCCGTATCCACGACGCGAAGGTCCAGAGCCGCGTCTTCGACGTGCTCGGCCTCACCCACGAGGAAGCCAAGGAGCAGTTCGGGTTCCTCCTCGAGGGCCTCAAGTACGGCGCCCCGCCGCACGGCGGCATCGCCCTCGGCTGGGACCGCGTCTGCATGCTGCTGGCGAAGTCCGATTCGATCCGAGATGTGATCGCGTTCCCCAAGGCCGGCGGCGGCATGGACCCGCTGACCTCGGCTCCCACCACGATCACCCCCCAGCAGCGCGCTGAAGCGGGCATCGACTTCGTGCCTGAAGAGGAAGCGGGTACCGAACCGGTTGCCGGTTAGCCCTACGATGTCGTAGTGGGCGGCCCGGGCCTACGGCCCGGGCCGCCGTTTCGTTCAGGCGTGCCCGGTTGCCCCTCAGCCAATTCCGACTGGCAGGAGTCCGTGAAGGCGGCGACCGCGGCGCATTGACGGCTGCTATATGTAACATCCGTCCGATGCAGGAGTAAGAGGAGCGGGTTCGACGTGCAGAGCGGGACCTTGGTGGCGGGTCGCTATCGACTGGATGAGCGGCTAGCCGCAGGTGGCATGGGGGAGGTCTGGAAAGGCACCGACACCCGGCTCGGCCGCACCGTGGCAATCAAGATCCTCCACGCTGGACTGTCCAGTAACGACAAGTTCCGCACCCGTTTCCAGCTTGAGGCCAGAGCCGTAGCGGCACTGCAGTCCCCGGGCATCGTCGCGCTCTACGACTACGGCGAAGAGACCAACGACGACGGCGAAGTCTCCTACCTCATCATGGAACTCGTGCGCGGCCGCTCGCTCGCCGAGATCCTCCGCGACCGCGGGCCGCTGCCGCCCGCCGAGGTCATGCAGATCGTCGCCGCCGCCGCGGACGCGCTGGAGACCGCCCACCGCCACGACATCATCCACCGCGACATCAAGCCCGCCAACCTCCTCGTGGACGAGGAGACCGGCGCGGCCAAGATCGTCGACTTCGGCATCTCCGCCGCCCGCGGCGCCTCCGGCCTGACCGAGACCGGGACCGTCATGGGAACGCTCGCGTACGCGTCTCCCGAACAGCTCAACGGCGCGGAACTGACCGGCGCGAGCGACCTCTACTCGCTCGGCATCGTCGCCTACGAAGCGCTCATGGGCCGCCCGCCGTTCGTCTCCGACACGCCCGTCGCGGTCATGAACGGCCACATGACCCAGGCCCCGCCGCCGCTCTCGCGGGAGATTCCGGCCGGGGTCGCCCAGGTCGTGCTGCAGTCCCTCCAGAAGGACCCGCGCGCCCGCTACACCTCGGCCGCCGAGATGGCCCGCTCCGCCAGGGAAGGCCGCGTCGTCACCGGCGGCATCCCCGTCGCGCCCACCACGCCGCCCGACGGCCAGCAGACCCAGTACTTCGGCTCCGACCAGACCGCGCTCCTGGGCGCCGGTGTCGGTGCGGGCGCTGGCGGGAACACCGCCGAGCAGCCCACCGGGCAGATGGCGCAGCAGGAGGACAATGGCAACGTCACACCGTGGATCATCACCGCTGCCGTGGTCGCCGTCCTGGTCGTCATCGGACTGATCATCTGGATCAACAACGCGAACAACAATCCGGACGGCCAGATCCTGACTCCTGAGCCGTCGTCGTCAGCCGAGCCGAGTTCGGAGGCCGAGCCTTCGACGGCGGAGGAGAGCTCCGAAGACGACGACGATGACGACAACTGGCAGCCGTCCACTGCCGAGGAGACCTCAGAGACGCCCAGCGAGACGCCTTCGGAGGAGCCGAGCAGCGAGGAGCCGAGCTCTGAGGAGCCGAGTTCTCCGGACCCGACGACCTCCGCAGCAGAGCCCACGACTCCGGCGGAGCCGACCAGTGAAGCCGGCAGCGATCCGGCGAACTAACGGCTGCAACGGCAGCGAGGCCCCGGGCGCTGCCCGGGGCCTTTCGCGTTCCCGATCACCGACCCGCCGTTCCCTCGGAATCGATCGAGAATCGTGACATTCGCACGTTCGCTTATGTCGATGGTCGGAATAAGCTGGCCGCAGCCCTGTTGGTTACCGATCACCACGGTCCCCGCCTGCGTGATCGCTCAAATGAAGATTGGTTGGACAGTGACGTCTAAGCGATTCATCGGTGCGCTCACCGCCATTGCGGCAGTGGTGCTTCCGGCCTCGGCGGCGGTCGGCGCGCCCGCCGACGGCCCCCTGCTCTGGTACCAGTTCGACGAGACGAGCGGCGCCGTCGTCGCCGACGCCTCCGGCCACGGCCGCGACGGCACCCTCGTCGGCGGCACTTGGAACGACGACGGCCTCAAGCTCGACGGCGTCGACGACTACGTCGACCTGCCCGACAACCTCCTCGCCGGACTCGACGCGATCACCGTGACGGCCGAGGTCTACATCGAGCCCGAGCAGGCCAGCCCGTACTTCATCTACGGCCTCGGCAACTCCAGCGGCTCCTGGGGCAACGGCTATCTCTTCACCACCGGCAACGGCTACCGGACCTCGATCTCGACCTGCCACTGGACCTGCGAGCAGAACGCCTCGACCGGCCAGAACCTCGCGCGCGGCACCTGGAACCACCTCGCCTACACGCTCGCCGAAGGCACCGCCGTCCTCTATCTGAACGGCCAGGAGGTCGCCCGCAACGAGGGCGTCACCACCACCCCCGGCGACATCGGCTCCGGCGCCACCACCGCCAACTACCTCGGCCGCTCCCTCTACAGCGGCGACCGCTACTTCAACGGCAGCTTCGCCGACTTCAAGATCTACGACGGCGCGCTCACCGGCGCCGAGATCGGCGAGCAGGCCGCCCACATCAGCGCCGAGAAGGCCGCCGAGGACGCCGCCGCGCTCGACCTCGGCGACACGAGCGCCGTGACCGGCGATCTCGACCTCCCGACCAGAGGCGCGAACGGCTCCCAGATCACCTGGGCCTCAAGCGAACCTGGGGTCATCGCCGCCGACGGCACGGTCACCCGCCCGGCCATGGACGCCGACGACGCCACGGTCACGCTCACGGCAACCGTTATCCTCGGTTCCGTGCAAGAACAACGCGACTTCACGGCGACCATCCTCGCCGAATACGACGACACCGAAGCCGTCGCCCTCGACGCCGCCGCCGTCTCGATCCCGAACCTCGACGACGTCCGCTCCTCGATCTACCTGCCCACCGAAGGCGCCAACGGCTCCAAGATCACCTGGAAGTCCGACAACCGCGCCGTCATCGCCAACGACGGCCTCGTGCACCGCGCCGAACCCGGCGGCGAGACCTACACCGTCAGGCTCAAGGCCACCGTCGAACGCGGCGGCGAGAAGGAGAAGCTGACCTTCATCGCCACCGTCCCGCCGCTCCCCGCCGAAGCCGACTACACCGGCTACTTCTTCACCTACTTCACCGGCGAAGGCACCCCCACCGGCGAGCAGGTCTACGGCGCCCTCAGCGACGGCAACGACCCGCTCACCTTCACCGAACTCAATGACGCTCAGCCGATCCTCACGTCCGACCAGGGCGAGCAGGGCGTGCGCGACCCGTTCCTCATCCGCTCGCCCGAAGGCGACCGGTTCTTCCTCATCGCCACCGACCTCAAGATCAACGGCAACGGCGACTGGAACCGCGCCCAGCGCCACGGCAGCCTCTCGATCATGGTGTGGGAGAGCGACGACCTCGTGAACTGGTCCGAAGGCCGCCTCGTCGAGGTCTCGCCCGAGAACGCCGGCGCCACCTGGGCCCCCGAGGCCTACTGGGACCCCGCGCAGAACGCCTACGTCGTCTACTGGGCGTCCCCGCTCTTCACCACCGACGACCACTCCGAGGGCTTCTACCACAGGATGATGTATGCGACGACCCGCGATTTCGTGCACTTCAGCGAAGCGCAGGTCTGGGTCGACCAGGGCTACTCCACCATCGACTCCACGATGATCGAGTCCGACGGCACCTACTACCGCTTCACCAAGGACGAGCGCTCGAACTCCGCCTCCACGCCGTGCGGCAAGTTCATCCTCGCCGAGACCGCGACCTCCCTCGCGGCCGACGCCGAATGGCAGTTCCTCGCCGACTGCATCGGCTCCGGCGCCATCAGCGCCGGTGAGGGCCCGCTCGTCTTCAAGTCGAACACCGAAGACAAGTGGTACCTGTTCATCGACGAGTTCGGCGGCCGAGGCTACGTCCCGTTCGAGACCACCGACCTCGCCTCAGGTGAGTGGACCCCCGTCGCCGACTACGACCTGCCGTCGAGTCCGCGCCACGGCACGGTGCTGCCGATCACTGCCGCTGAGTACGAACGGCTGCAAGAGGCCTGGTAATGCACCCGCCAGGGTGCCGCCCTGTGACGGCACCTGCCTAGGTGCCCCCGCGCATGAGCAGAGGGCGGCTTTCAGGCCTGCGGGTGTGGAAGCCGTCCCTTATGCTCGGAACCGGAACTCAGATCTCCCCGAAACCCAGGAGCACCCATGTCTTCGCGTACCGCGACCCGTCTCATCGGCGCGCTGGCCGTCCCGGCCATCGCGCTCGGCCTGTCCGCGTGCGGCGCCGACGAGCAGCCCTCCGACGAGACCGGCCAGGCCGACCCCGGCGCCGCCGCCGCGCTCAGCCCGCAGGACGCCATCCTCGCCTCCGTCGAGAACCTGAACGCCGACTCGTACGCGATGGAAGCCTCCATGACCATCGACGGCGCCGAGTTCATGGCGATGACCGGCTCCTACGAGGGCGAGAACTCCCAGGCCAGCGCCGACATCTTCATGAGCGCCATGATGGAGGCCTCCGGCGAGGAGGTCCCGCCGGAGATGGCGGCCATGTTCGGCGACATGCACACCGAGACCGTCGTCGTCGACAACACGATGTACATGCAGATGACCGGCGGCATGTTCGACGCCATGGCCGAGAGCTACGGCGAGGACGCCTGGTTCACCATGGACCTCACCTCCGACGACGCGATGGCCGAGGCCTACGCCATGTACGGCGGCATGGACCTCGCGGACCAGACCGAGATGATCCTGACCGAGCTCACTGATGTCGAGGAGACCGGCGACGGCGTCTACTCCGGCACGCTCGCGGGCGACTCCGAGGCGATGTCGGCCCTGTCCGGCACCACCGGCGCCGACGCGGCCGCGATGGTCGACGGCACCAAGGTGACCGTGACCCTCGACGAGGACGGCCTGCTCAAGACCATGACCATGTCGATGCCCGAGATCGAGGGCATGGTCATGGAGATGACCAGCGAGATCGTCGAGATCGGCGGCTCCTACGACATCAAGGCCCCCGAGTCGACGAACCTGCACGACTTCGAGGAGTTCGCCTCCTCGATGGGCGGCATGTAAGCCCCGCAAGCACTCCGGCCGCCGCACCTTCCCGGTGCGGCGGCCGTTTCGTTTGCCCACTTGGTGTGGAACCTCCCGGTTCGGACGCTGATCTGCGGAGTGCTCATGCCGATGGCTTACGCTGATCGCGATATGGACGCTCCAGGTTTGTTCGACAACGCGCCGCCCGAGCCGCAGGGCTCTGCCGTCAGCACCAGCGGCATTCTGGGCACCGGTTCGGCCTCGGGGGACGAGCCGCTGGCGGTGCGCATGCGCCCGCGCGTGCTCGACGAGCTCGTGGGCCAGGACCACCTGCTCGGGGCCGGTTCGCCGCTGCGCCAGGTCGTCGAGGGCCGCCAGCCGCTCTCGGTGATCCTCTGGGGCCCACCGGGTTCGGGCAAGACCACGATCGCGCACCTGGTCGCGCAGTCCGGTGACCGGCGCTTCCGCGCCATGTCGGCGCTCAATTCCGGTGTGAAGGACGTGCGCGCCGCGATCGACGAGGCCCGCCGCATCCGCCGCACGGGCGGCCCCCAGACGATCCTGTTCATCGACGAGGTGCACCGCTTCACCAAGACCCAGCAGGACTCCCTGCTCGGCGCCGTCGAGGACCGCACCATCACGCTCCTGGCGGCCACCACTGAGAACCCCTACTTCTCCGTGGTCGCGCCGCTCGTGAGCCGCTGCGTGCTCCTGACGCTCAGGGAGCTCGACGCCACCGATATCGGCGAGCTCGTGGACCGCGCCGTCGAGGACGAGCGCGGCCTGGGCGGCGCGGTGACCCTGGAGAAGGAGGCCCGCGACCACCTCGTCCGCACGGCCGCCGGTGATGCGCGTAAAGCGTTGACCGCCTTGGAAGCCGCCGCGCTCACTGCCGACGGCGAACCGGAGATCACCGTCGCGATCGTCGAGGCCGCCATCGACACCGCCGCGGTCCGCTACGACCGGGACGGCGACGGCCACTACGACGTCGCCAGCGCGTTCATCAAGAGCCTGCGCGGCTCCGATGTGGATGCCGCGATGCACTACCTCGCGCGGATGCTCGTCGCGGGGGAGGACCCGCGGTTCATCGCCCGCCGCCTCGTCATCTTCGCCTCCGAGGACGTCGGCATGGCCGATCCGACCGCGCTGCTGTCCGCGACCGCCGCTTCGACCGCCGTCGAGCGGATCGGCCTGCCGGAGGCCCGCATCAACCTCGCGCAGGCCGTAGCGCACCTCGCGACGGCCCCGAAGTCGAACGCGGTCATCACCGCGATCGACGAGGCGATGCGCGATGTGCGCCAAGGGAAGATCGGCCCGGTCCCGCCGGACCTGCGCGACGCCCACTACAAGGGCGCCGGCGATCTGGGCCACGGCAAGGCCTACGTCTACCCGCATTCGGACCCGCGCGGCGTCGTGCCGCAGCGGTACGCGCCCGATGTGGTCGCCGGGACCGACTACTACCGGCCGACCCGGCACGGCCTGGAGGCCGAGATCGGGGAGCGGCTGGAGAAGCTGCGGCGGATCGTGCGCAGGCCTGCCGATGGCGGCTGAAGGGCCGCGCCGCGCCGGGCGCCTGTCGAGCCGGATCGCGGCGGACCTGGAGCGGTCGGGCGCGCGCATCGAGCGGCTGCGGATGACCGTGGCGGTCATCGCGGTCCTCGCGGTGCTCCTGGTCGCGGCCGTGCTGTGGCTGGGCCGGGCGTTCACGGTGGACCCGACGCGCCGGGCGGTCGACGAGCTGACGGTGCCCGCTTGGGCTGCGGTGAGCGTGCACGACGAGACCTACGGCAGCCGCTGGTGCCTGGGGGAGTGCCGGGTCCGCATGCGCACCTGGACCTCTGAAGGCACAGTGGACGACACGGCGAACGAGTACTGGCAGGCGGTGCTGAACGCGGGCTGGATGCCGGCCGACGCCGAGCAGTGCGTGGGCGGCCTCGGCGAGGAGGGCTGCTACGTGCGGGACGAGCTGTACCTGGAGCTGTGGGTCGTCCCGGTCGACTGCGGGGACCGCTACGAGCTGTGCGTGGGCGCCGAGGTCACGGCCGTGGTCGCCGCGCAGGCGGCCCTGCCGCGCCTGGCCGAGGAGCGCGTCTACGACTAGCCGGTGACTGGACTGTGGAGTGACCGCCCCGTTGCGCCGGATGTCCGGTCCCGCAAGGTAAGGTCGGTACCGCGCCGCACTCGCGCGTGAGCCCGGCTTCGCCGACGGCACCGCGCGGCGGTCGCTTTTCAGGTCTGAGAGGACCGAGCAACCACACATGCAATGCCGGTGGGGCCCACCGGATGGCGACAGGGGGAGACCGTGCCTGAGGAGACCGTGGCGGCTGGATGGACCGGGAGCGTCTGGGAGCTGGGGGTCCTGCTCGCCGGGCTCGGCTTCTTCCTCCTGTGCGTGATGCTCGCCTTCCGCCTCATCAACAAGGCCACCGCGACCCTCAACCGCGTCAACAAGACGCTCGACAAGGTCGACCACGAGATCGGTCCGATCCTGCGGAACGTCAACACGACCCTCGACAACGTCAACGGCTCGCTCGTGCAGGTCGAGGGCGAGCTGGAGAAGGTCGGCACGATCACCGGGAACGCCGCGCACATCTCGTCGAACGTCGCCAACATCACGAGCCTGGTCGTCTCGGCCGTGGGCTCGCCGCTGGTGAAGGCCGCCGCGTTCGGGTTCGGGCTCCGCTCGGCCGTGAAGAAGCGCGGCCAGGAGGTCGACGAGCAGCAGGTGCGCCGCATGGTCGAGGCCTCGCGCATGTCGAAAAGGTCAGCGAAGCGCCAGGCCAAGCGCCAGGCGAAGCCTGGCAAGTCCGGTGAATAGCCGCCTCGTCGAAAATCTGGTTGAGGAGTTCCCGTGTTGAAACGGATGATCTGGGTAGGCATCGGCATCGCGGTCGGCGTGATCGTGGTCCGCAAGGTCACGAAGGCCGCGGAGTCGGTCACTCCCGGCGGGGTCGCCGAGCGTGTGAGCGGCGCCGGTGCTGAAATGAAGGAATCGTTCAAAGCGTTCTGGGCCGATGTCTCCGAGGCGAAACAGGCCAAAGAGGCCGAGCTCTTCGACGCGATCGAGCGCGGCGCGGACATCCAGCCGCTGCTCACCGAAGACGACGACGACCCGGCCGTGCCGGGTCGGCTGTTCTAGCCAGACCTTGAAGGAGGTGCCCCATGGAGACCGCTGAAATCCAACGCCGGTTTCTGAAGTTCTTCGAGTCCAACGGCCATACGGTGGTCCCCAGCGCACCGCTGCCCGCCTTCGAGGACCCGAACCTGCTGTTCGTGCCCGCGGGCATGGTCCCGTTCGTGCCCTACTTCCTGGGCCAGGCGACCCCCGAGTGGAACCGCGCCACGTCGGTGCAGAAGTGCATCCGCACGCCCGACATCGACGAGGTCGGCAAGACCTCCCGCCACGGCACGTTCTTCCAGATGAACGGCAACTTCTCCTTCGGGGACTACTTCAAGGAGCAGGCGATCCGCTTCGCCTGGGACCTGACCACCGGCGACGTCGACAAGGGCGGCCTGGGCCTGGACGGCGACAAGATCTGGGCCACGGTCTACCTCGACGACGACGAGGCGATCGACATCTGGCACAAGCAGATCGGGCTGCCGCTCGACCGCATCGTGCGCCGCGGCCAGGCCGACAACATGTGGTCGATGGGCATCCCCGGCCCGTGCGGCCCCTGCTCGGAGCTGTACTACGACCGCGGCCCGGCCTACGGCCCCGAGGGCGGCCCGGAGGTCGACGAGGACCGCTACCTCGAGTTCTGGAACCTCGTGTTCATGCAGAACCTCCGCGGCGGCGGCCCCGCCAAGGAGGGCTACGAGGTCACCGGCGACCTGCCGAAGAAGAACATCGACACCGGCATGGGCATGGAGCGCATGGCGGCGCTCCTCCAGGGCGTCGACAACATGTACGAGACCGACCAGGTCCGGCCGATCATCGACAAGGCCTCGGAGCTGACGGGCAAGCGCTACGGCGTCTCGACCTCGCACACCGCCTCCGAGTCCCACCCGGACGACATCCGCTTCCGCGTGATCGGCGACCACGTCCGCTCCTCGCTGATGCTCATCGGCGACGGCGTCGTGCCCTCCAACGAGGGCCGCGGCTACGTGCTGCGCCGCCTCATGCGCCGCGCGATCCGCGCCGTGCGCCTGCTCGGCTACGACAAGCCCGCCATGCCCGAGCTGCTGCCGGTCGCTATGGAGCGCATGTCCACCGCGTACCCGGAGCTCAAGACGGACTTCGAGCGGATCTCGTCCTACGCGTACGGCGAAGAGGAGGCGTTCCTCAAGACCCTCAAGCACGGCACGACGATCCTCGACACGGCCGTCACCGAGACGAAGTCCGAGGGCGGCAAGACCCTCTCCGGGACCAAGGCGTTCGAGCTGCACGACACGTACGGCTTCCCGATCGACCTGACCCTGGAGATGGCCGAGGAGCAGGGCCTCTCGGTCGACCAAGAAGGCTTCCGCCAGCTCATGACCGAGCAGCGCCAGCGCGCGAAGGCGGACGCGGCGGCCCGCAAGACCGGCCACGCGGACCTGTCCGCGTACTGGCAGCTCCTCCAGGAGCAGGGCCCCACCGACTGGAAGGCGTACGAGACCCTCGACACCGAGTCGCGCGTCATCGGCCTCCTGAAGGACGGCCAGTCGGTCCCGCTCGCGAAGGCCGGGGACATCGTCGAGGTCGTCCTCGACCGGACCCCGTTCTACGCCGAGTCCGGCGGCCAGCACGCCGACGCCGGCAAGCTCGTCGGCCCGAGCCTGTTCGCCGAAGTCCTCGACGTGCAGCGCCCGGTCAAGAAGCTCGTGGTCCACAAGGTCCGCGTCCTCGAAGGCGAACTGGTCCTCGACGACAAGGTCGAGGCCTCGGTCGACGCGGAGTGGCGTCTCGGTGCGCGCCAGGCGCACTCGGGCACGCACGTGGTCCACGCGGCCCTGCGCGAGGTGCTCGGCCCGACCGCGCTCCAGTCCGGTTCGTTCAACCGGCCCGGCTACCTGCGCCTGGACTTCTCGTGGCGCGCGAAGCTCTCGGACGAGACGAGGAGCGAGATCGAAGAGGTCTCCAACCGCGCCGTCCGCGACGACCTGCAGGTCGCCGTCCAGTACATGACCCTCCCGGAGGCCAAGGACTTCGGCGCGGTCGCGCTGTTCGGCGAGACCTACGACGAGACCGTGCGCGTCGTCGAGATCGGCGGCCCCTGGTCGCGCGAGCTCTGCGGCGGCACCCACGTGGAGCGCTCGGCCCAGATCGGCCCGCTCGTCCTGACGGCCGAGTCCTCGGTCGGCTCCGGCCAGCGCCGCGTCGAGGCCGCCACCGGCATGGAGGCCTACAAGTACCTGGCGCGCGAACGCGACCTCGTCACGCAGATCGCCGAGGAGATCGGTGCCCAGCGCGGCGACGTGCTCGAGCGCGTCCGCGCGATCCTGCAGCGCACCAAGGACGCCGAGCGCGAGCTCGCGACGCTCCAGGCGAAGGCCGTCTCCGGTCGCGCCGCCGAGTTCGCGGCGAACGCGAAGCAGGTCGGGGCCGTCAAGGTCGCGGCCGTGCAGGCGCCCGAGGGCACCAAGGGCGGCGACGTGCGCAACCTCGCGATGCAGATCCGCGGGCACCTGCCCGAGGACCAGCCCGGCGTCGCGGCGGTCGTCGCGACCGCGGGCGGCAAGGCCAGCATCGTCGTCGCGGCGAACAAGGCCGCGCAGGCGCAGCACGTCTCGGCGCAGGCGCTCGTGAAGGCCGCGCTGTCCGGCAAGGGCGGCGGCAACGACGAGGTCGCCCAGGGCGGCGGCGTCCCGGCCGACCAGGCCGCGCAGCTGCTCGCGGCCGTCACCGGCGCGATCACGGCGTAGATGAACGACTCAGCGAACGGCCCCGCGTCCACCTGGACGCGGGGCCGCCGTCTCGGCATCGACCTCGGCAAGGCCCGCATCGGCGTCGCCGTCTGCGACCCCGACGGAATTCTCGCCACTCCGGTCGCGACGGTTCGTCGCGACCTCAAAACCGCTGGTGAGGACATTCCGAGCGATATCCGTGAAATCGCCGAAACGGTCCGCGAGTACGAGGTTGTCGAAATCGTCGTTGGCCTACCCGTTACTCTTTCGGGTGAGGAGGGGCCGGCAGCCGCCCACACCCGAGCCTGGGTGGAACGGTTCGCCGACCACGTCTCGCCAGTACCGGTGACCCTGACCGATGAGCGCATGACCACCGCCGTCGCGACACGCAGACTCAATGAAGGCGGCGTGCGCGGCAGCCGGAAGCGCTCCATCGTCGATCAGGCGGCGGCGGTGGAGATCCTCCAGCAATGGCTGGACCAGCGGCGGAGGTAGAGAACAGGATGCTCGGCGATTTCCGGACCGAGGACGAGCGCACGGATGCTCCCAGGAGCCACCGGCGCAAGGACTCCGGCAAGTCCCTGATCGCGATGACCCTGGTCGTGGCCCTGTTCGCCATCATCGGCGTCGGCGGCTGGTGGGCGTACAACAACGTCATCAAGGACTACTTCGTCGCCGAGGACTTCACCGGCGACGGCAACGGCAACCAGGTCGTCGTCACCGTCGAGAGCGGCTGGCTGGTCTCCGACATCGCCGACCACCTCGAATCCGAGGGCGTCGTGGCCTCCGCGAAGGCGTTCCTCAACGCCTCCGAGGACGACGGGGACTCCGGCACCTCCATCCAGCCCGGCTCCTACGCCATGGAAGAGGAGATGTCCGCCGCGTCCGCGCTGGCGTTCATGATCGACCCGGGCAACCTCACGCTCGACCACGTCGTGGTCCCCGAAGGCAAGCGCAGCTTCGAGGTGTACGAGATCCTCTCCGCTTACACCGGGGTGCCGATCGAGGACTTCGAGGCCGCCGCCCAAGACCCCGAGGCGCTCGGCGTCGACCCGATCTGGTTCGAGGGCTTCAGCGACCGGCAGGTCAAGTCCGTCGAGGGCTTCCTGTTCCCGTCCGCGTACGAGTTCGACGAGACCATGACCGCCGAGTTCATGCTCTCCGAGATGGTCAAGCGCTTCAACGAGACCATCGCGGAGATCGGCTTCCTCGACAAGCTCGCCTCGATCCCCGACCCCGACCCGGACTACGACCCGAGCGCGATGGAGAACCAGACCTTCTACCCGCCCACGAACGGCGAGTTCAAGATCCAGCCCTGGATGGCCCTGCAGATCGCCTCGATCGTCCAGTCCGAGTCGGGCATCGCCTCGGACGACCCGAAGATCGCCCAGGTCATGTACAACAAGCTGTACATCAACCCGTACTCGCACGAGCAGACCAACTGCAACTGCTTCGAGTCCGAGGCGATCTGGAACTACGGCCGCCTCATCAGCGGCGACGACGCGCTCACCTCCGGCGAGGACATCGACTGGGGCGCGGTCATGCGCGACCCCGACAACCCGTGGTCGCCCAGCGCCCCCGACCACGCCGGGTACCTGCCGAGCGCCATCTCCAACCCCGGCGCCGCCGCACTGGAGGCCGCGGCCGCCCCCGAGCCGAACGACTTCCTGTTCTTCGTGACCGCGTTCGAGGACGGCAGCGCCCTGTTCGCCGAGACCTACGAGGAGCACGACCAGAACATCATCACGGCCACCGAGAACGGGATGATCAAGTAGTGCGCGCGGCCGTCCTCGGGAAGCCCATCGAGCACTCGCTGTCCCCGGTGATCCACAACGCCGGGTACGTCGCGGCCGGGCTCCGCGACTGGACCTACACGCGCCACGAGTGCGACGAGCCCGCGCTCGCCCGCTTCGTCGACTCGCTCGACGAGACCTGGGCCGGGCTCTCGCTCACCATGCCGCTCAAGGAGATCGCCCTCACCGTCGCCGACGAGGCCACGCCCGTGGCCGAGGCGATCGGCGCGGCCAACACCCTCGTGCTGCGCGGCGGCCGCCGTCTCGCGGACAACACCGACGCGCCCGGGATCGTGGACGCGCTGGCCGAGGTCGGCCTGGCGTCCGCCGAGGAGGTCGCAGTACTCGGCGCGGGCGGTTCGGCCCGGGCCGCACTCGCCGCCGCCCAGGCGCTCGGCGCGGGCAGCGTGCAGGTCTACGCCCGCCGCCGCGAAGCCATCAACGAGCTCGAACCGGTCGCTTCGGCGCTCGGGCTCCGGCTGCAGGCCCGCAGCTGGGAGGAGGCCGTGCATGTCGGCGAGGCCGACCTGGTGATCGCCACCGTCCCCAAGGGCGTCACGGACACGCTGCGCCCGAAGTGGAAGTCCGGCGCGGTCCTGTTCGACATCCTCTACGACCCGTGGCCGACGCCGCTCGCGGCCGAAGCCGAGCGCCAGGGCGTGCAGGTCCTCGACGGGCTCGCGCTCCTGCTCGCGCAGGCCGTGCGGCAGTGGACCCAGTTCACCGGCCTCGACGAGGCCCCCGTCACGGCGATGCGCGAGGCCCTCTACGGGGCGGTACCGTCGAGGCAGACCACCTAGCTCCTGAATCGAGACCGGTATGGACACCACCTTCCTGTACGACGGGGACTGCGCGTTCTGCACCACGTCTGCCCAGTTCCTGGAGAAGCACGTCCGCAACGACGCCAAGGTCACCCCCTGGCAGTGGTCCGACCTCGACGCGCTCGGGGTCACTCAGGACGAGGCCGAGGCCGCCGTGATCTGGATCGAGCCCGACCTCAAGCGGGCCGGACCGGACGCGATCGCGGTGCTGCTGCGCCGCGCCCAGTGGTACTGGAAGCCCATCGGCTGGGCGCTCTCGCTCAAGCCCGTCTCGTGGCTCGCCTGGCCGGTCTACCGGCTCATCTCCCGCAACCGCCACAAGCTGCCCGGCGGCACCGCCGCATGCTCGCTGCCGCAGGCCGAACGGGACCGCCTCGCCGGGCACTGACGTTCCCTCGCAACGGCATCATGTGCGCTGTGGCATACTCGCCCGGTGCCGAAAGACGTCGCTGAACCGCCCCTGACCCGCCGAGGGAAGCTCGTGCGCATCGCGGCGACCCTCGCGATGACCCTCGCGCTCGGGTTGACCTCGCTGTGGGGCACGGACGACCTCTTCCCGTTCTCGCCGTTCAAGATGTACTCGCACGCGCACGACCCCGACGGCTGGGCCAACAGCACCAGCCTCATCCTCACCGACGCCACCGGCCAGAGCTTCCCGATCGGCGACAACGACACCGGGTTCCGCCGCGCCGAGCTCGAAGGCCAGCTGAGCCGCTTCCGCGAGGACCCCGAACTCCTCGCGCTGGTCGCCGAGGCCTACGAGGACGCCCACCCCGACAGCCCGGAGATCGTCGCCGCCGAAGTGCGCATCGTCCACTACGAGCTCGTCGACGGCGAACGCACCGGCGCCGAGCGGATCGAGATCGCCGTCTCCTGGACCGAAGGGACGCAAGCGCAGTGACCCGCTACGTGAACGGCTTCTTCTTCACGCCCGTGGCCCTCGGCCGGGTCGCCGCGATGCGGTTCCTCGCCGGGCTCTTCGTCTGGATCGAATGGTGGGCCTACAAGCCGTTCATCATCCAGCACCGCTTCCTCCCCGAGGACCTGTACCAGCCGCTGCTCATCGGCCGCATCCTGCCGATCCCGGCCCCGAACTACTGGATCGTCACCGGCACCCTCGTCGTGATGCTCGCGGCCGCACTGCCCGTCATGTTCGGGTACCGCCCGCGCCTGTTCGGGTGGATCCTGTTCATCGCCTACTTCGAGTGGATGCTCATCTACAACTCGTACGGCAAGGTCGACCACGCGAGCTTCGGCTTCATGGCGCTCCTGCTCGTGCTGTGCATGATGCCCGAGGCCCGCTGGGGCGACCGCGAGCACGTATCCGAACGCGTCGGCTGGGGCTTCAACCTCGTCCAGATCGCGGTCGTGTGCACGTACTTCCTCTCCACCTGGTCGAAGTTCCGCTACGGCGGCCTCGAATGGGCCAACTCCGGGGTCTTCACGTGGGCGATCATCCGGCGCGGAACCGTCTTCTCCGACTGGCTCCTGGACTTCCCGCAGCTGCTCACCTTCGCGCAGTGGGGCATGATCGCGTTCGAGCTGCTCACCCCGATCGTGCTCTTCGTGTACCCGTGGAAGAAGATCCAGTACTCGATCGTCGCGTTCTTCTACGCCTTCCATGTCGCGATCTTCGCCGCGCTCACCATCAGCTTCCTGCCGCACCTGTTCGCCATGGCCTGCTTCCTGCCGCTGGAGCGCATCGACCCGAAGGACCTCGCCCGCCGCGCCCGCGCGAGGCTCAAGGGCCGCAAGGAGACTGCGCAGCGCGACCGCGGTGAGCCCGACCCGGAGCTGACCGCGACCGGCTGAGCGGGCGAGTCTCCTGTGGCACACCCGTGCCATACTCTTGCGGTGGGTACCCAGTACGTGAAGGTCCGCCCCCGCGGGCGGGCCGTGCGAGTCGCGATCACCATGACCGTGCTCGCCCTGGTCACCGCCACCACCTTCTGGGGCGCGGACGACTTCTTCCCCTTCGCGCCCTTCAAGATGTACTCGTTCTCCAAGGAGCTCGACGGCTGGGCCGGGTCGACCCGCGTTGAAGCCGTCAACGAGGAGGGCGAGCGCTTCAGCCTCACCGAGGCCGCCACCGGCTTCCGCCGCGCCGAGCTCGAAGGCCAGAAGAGCCGCTTCGTCGAAGACCCCTCGCTGCTGGAGTACATCGCACAGGCCTACGAGAACACCAACCCCGACAAGCCCGAGATCGTCACCGTCGAGATCATCGAACGGCGCTACCGGCTCGAAGACGGCCACCAGACCGGCGAGGTCACCGAGATCGTCGAGGCCACCTACACCCGCGAAGGAGCCGACGCGTGACGCCGCTGCCCCTCGCACAGAAGGCCACCGGCTGGTTCTTCCAGCCCGTCGCGCTCGGCCGCGTGGCCGCGATGCGCTTCCTCGCCGGAGCGTTCATCTGGGTCGACTGGTGGTGGTACATGCCGTGGATCATCGGCCACCGCCACGTCCCCGGCGAGCTCTACCAGCCGCTGTTCATCGCCCGGGTCCTCCCGGTCTTCCCCGTCCCGGACTACTGGATCGTCGTCGGCACCCTCGTCGTCCTCCTCGCCGCCTCGATCCCGATGATGTGCAACAAGGCCCCGCGCCTGTTCGGCTGGATCGTGGCCGTCGCGTACTTCGAGTGGATGATCATCGCGATGTCCTACGGGAAGGTCGACCACGGCAAGTTCGGCTTCCTCATCCTCCTGTTCCTCCTGCCCACCATGCCCAAAGCCCGCTGGGGCGACCGCCGGAACCTCTCCGAGCACGTCGGGTGGGGCTTCAACCTCGTCCAGATCGGCGTGGTCTGCACCTACTTCTTCGC
Organism: Glycomyces sp. NPDC050141; assembly: GCF_055586545.1. Taxonomy (NCBI): domain Bacteria; kingdom Bacillati; phylum Actinomycetota; class Actinomycetes; order Glycomycetales; family Glycomycetaceae; genus Glycomyces; species Glycomyces sp. NPDC050141. The sequence goes on from NZ_JBVJHZ010000001.1 coordinate 207,510, forward strand.
GGCCTGGGCCAAGATCCGCTACGGCGGCTGGGGATGGGTCAACTCCGCGACCATGACCTGGGCGATCATCCGGCGCGGCACCGAGTACTCCACCTGGCTCCTCGAATTCCCGTGGATGCTGCGCCTCTCCCAGTGGGGGATGGTCGCGTTCGAACTGCTCAGCCCCGTGGTCATGTTCGTCGCCGCCAAACGCCTCAAGTACGGCATCGTCGCGTTCTTCTACCTGTTCCACCTGACGGTGTTCCTCGCCGTCGAGATCAGCTTCCTGCCCCATATGGTCGCTATGGCCTGTTTCCTTCCGCTGGAACGCATCAACCCGCGTGAGCTACTTCGCAACGCCCCGAAACTGCCCGGACGGATCAGGCGGAAACTCCAGGCCCGCAACGGCATTCCGGTCCAGAAGCAACCCGAAACCACCGCCGAGGAGACCGCGCCGGCGTCCTGACGCGCGGAAAACGAGTGGCCCGCTCCCACCGGATTTCCATACGGTGGAGGCATGCCGATTCTCGAAGCCCAATCCCTCACCAAGACCTTCCGCAGGCCTGACAAGGACCCGGGGTTCAAGGGCGCCGTCAAACACCTGATGCAGCGCAAGTTCAAGAACTACACCGCGGTCGACGGGATCGACCTCTCCATCGAACCGGGCGAATCGGTGGCCTACGTCGGACCCAACGGCGCGGGCAAGTCCACCACGGTCAAGCTCCTCACCGGCATCCTGCGCCCCTCCGAGGGCACCATCCGCGTGATGGGCCGCGACCCGCACACCGAGCGCATCGCCAACGCCCACGACATCGGCGTCCTCTTCGGCCAGCGCACCCAGCTGTGGTGGGACCTGCCCGTCGAGGAGTCCCTGAAGCTCCTCAAGCACATGTACGGCGTCTCCGACGCCGACTACAAGGCCCGCATCGCGAAGTTCGACGAGCTGCTCGACCTCGGCGAGTTCATGCCCGCGCTGGCCCGCACGCTCTCGCTCGGCCAGCGGATGCGCGCCGACCTGGCGTGCGCGCTCATCCACGACCCGAAGATGGTCTACCTGGACGAGCCGACGATCGGCCTCGACATCTCGGTGAAGGACCGCCTGCGCGCGTTCCTGCGCGAGCTCGTCAACGACGGCACGACGCTGCTGCTCACCAGCCACGACCTCGCCGACATCGAGGAGGTGTGCGAGCGGATCGTCGTGATCGACAAGGGCGCCATCGCCTACGACGGGTCGATCGAGCGGCTGAAGGCCCACTACATCACGACGAAGGCCGTGAACCTGTACCTCGAAGGGGCGGCCGATGTGCCCGCGCTCGCCGAGAGGTTCCCCGACTACGAGTGGGCCGCGGGCGAAGCGGCCAGCGAGGTCGTCGTGACGTACGAGTCGAATCGCTTCACCACCGCTGAAGTGCTCGGTTCCCTTACCGCGCAGCTCTCCCCGAGGGACCTGTCCCTCTCCGAGCCGAGCATCGAGGACGTCATCCGCCGCCTGTACGCGGGAGAGCTCACCAAGTGAGCCACAGTCTCGCCGTAGACCGCGCGCTCGTGGTCATCGCGTTCAAGCGAAGACTCGCGTACAAGTCCCACTGGTTCTTCGGCCTCGCCATCGGCGGCGGCTCCATGCTCATCGCGATGGTCATGTGGCAGAACCTCATCGGCTCCGGCACGCTCTCGGGCTACGACTGGGACTCGATGCGGGCCTACACGATCATCGGGTTCGTGGCCGCGACCATGGTCTTCGGCGCCGCCGACTGGACCATGGCCGACCGCATCCTGGACGGCCACATCGCGGTCGACCTGACCAAGCCCGTCGACTTCCAGCGGGCCCGGGCGGCCGAGTACATCGGCTCGATGATCTCGACGGCCCCGACCGCCCTGATGGGCGTCGTCGCCGCGTGGCTCCTCTTCGAGCCGCCGGGCCCGGTGTCGCCGGTCGCCGGGCTCCTGACCGTCGTGAGCTTCATTCTGATGTTCCCGCTGGCGTTCGGCCTCACGTACCTCTCGACCCTGGTGTGCTTCTGGACGAAGCGCTACCTCGGCATCATGTGGCTGCGGGAGGCGCTACTCAGCTTCTTCTCGGGGCTCATGATCCCGCTGGCGTTCATGCCCGGCTGGCTCCAGGGCATCGCGTGGGCCCTGCCGTTCCCGCACTTCACGACCACGCCGTCGGCGATCTACCTGGGGCGCGTCGACACCGCGGGCGCCCTGGGCCTGCTCGCGGCCGAGGCCGCCTGGGCCGTGGGCCTCTGGGTGCTCGGCTGGCTGGTATTCCGGACCGCGGTGAAGCGAGTGACGGTGCACGGTGGCTGACCTGACGTTCGAGCGCGCGGTGCCCGCGCGGCACGTGTTCGCCATCTACTGGCGCACCTGGTTCGCGCAGATCCGCGCGATCGCGGAGTACCCGGCCGACCTGTGGGTCATGGCCACGGCCGGGGCGGTCTGGAACATCCTCCAGTTCGCGTTCCTGGCCGTCCTCTTCGCCAACGTGCCCGACGTCCAAGGCTGGGGCTACCACGAGATGCTGATGCTCTCGGGCCTGCTCAGCGTCGCGGGCGGATGCAACGCGCTGTTCTGGGACGGCGCGTGGAGCACCGGGTCGATGGTCATCAAGGGCGACATCGACTACCGGATCACCCGGCCCGCGCCCGTGATCATCCAGGTCGGCAGCTCCCACATCGGGATGCAGTCGATCGGCGAGGTCGTCTTCGGGTCCGCGATGTTCGTGTACGGCTGGATCGGCGCCGGGATCGGCCTCGCCGCGGTGCCGATCGGCGTCCTCGCCGTGGCCTGCGCCGCGGTCATCCAGTCGGCGCTGGTGACGGCGCTGTGCGCGGTGAACTTCTGGATCAAGGGCCAGGCGTCGATCTTCGCGTTCCTGATGATCGAGCTGCAGGGCAACGCGATGAAGATGCCGCTGGGGATCTTCCCTATCGCCGTGCGGTTCGTCTCGATGTTCCTGGTCCCGGTGGCGTTCATCAACTTCGTGCCGGTGGCGGTCGTGACCGGGCACATGTCCGCGTGGTGGCTCGCCGGGGTTCCCGCGGCCGTGATCGGCTCGGTCCTCCTGGCCACGGGCGTCTACCGGCTCGGCCTGCGCGCCTACGACTCGGCGGGGCACTGATGTCCAGCGTCGACGTGGCGTTCGCGACGATCGCGCTCAAACGCAAGCTCGCCTACAAGAGCACCTGGCTGTTTTCGGTCCTCTTCGGAGGGTGGGCGCTGCTGTCGGGCCTGGCGGTCTGGAACCACCTCATCGGCGACGGCGAGGTCGGCGGCTACGACTGGCAGGCGATGAAGGCCTACCTCGTCATCGGCTTCCTGACCACGACCCTCGCCTGGGCGGGCGCGGAATGGGACATGGCCAACCGCATCCTCGACGGCCTGGTCGCGATCGACCTGACCAAGCCCGTCGACTTCCAGCGGGCGCGCGCGGCCGAGTACATCGGCGGCATGCTCGCCTCCGTCCCGGCCGCCGTCCTGGGCACCGTGATCGCGGTCGTCGTCTTCCGGCCCGCGGGCCCGGCCTCGCCGCTCGCGGCCGTGCTCACGGTGTGCAGCATGCTGTTCATCTTCCCGCTCGCGTTCTGCATCAGCTACCTCGCGGTGCTGTGCTGCTTCGCGACCCAGCGGTTCCTCGGCATCCAGTGGGCCAAGGACAGCATGGTCGCGTTCTTCTCCGGCATGATGATCCCGCTCGCGCTCATGCCCGGCTGGCTCCAGGGCCTCGCCTGGGCGATGCCGTTCGTCCACTTCACCACCACGCCCGCGTCGATCTACCTCGGCCGCGTCGACACCGCCGGGGCCCTCGGCCTCATCGCCGCCGAGGCGGCCTGGACCGTCGGCCTGTGGGTGCTCGCGCGCCTGATCTGGCGCCAGCTCGTCAAGAAGGTGACCATCCATGGCGGCTGACGCCCTGAACGCCCGTCACACCGCGGGCGTCTACCGCCGCTCGATCGGCGCCTACCTCCGCTCCATCGCCGAATACCCGGCGGACTTCTGGGTCATGGCGATCGCCGGGATGTCCTGGCAGGTCATGCTGTTCGCGTTCCTGAGCATCCTGTTCGGGAACGTGAACGCGATCGCCGGGTGGGACTACCACGAGATGCTGATCCTCGCGGGCTTCCTCGCCACCTCGTGGGGGTCGACCGCCCTGTTCTGGGACGGCATCTGGGACACCGGCAAGATGATCGTCGAAGGCGACATGGACTACCGGATCACCAGGCCCGCACCGGTTCTGGTCCAGGTGGGATCGAAGCACGTCGGCATGCAGGTCTTCGGTGACGTCACGGTAGGCCTGGTCATGATCACCGTCGGCTGGATCGGCGCCGGCATCAGCGCCGCCGCGATTCCCGTGGCGCTCTTCCTGCTCGTGTGCGCGGCGGTCATCCAGGCCTCGCTGCTCACGATCGCGAACGCCGCGAACTTCTGGATGAAGGGCCGCACCCCGGTCCTCGCGTTCATGCTCGCCGAGCTCCAGAACGAGGCCATGCGCTACCCGATCACGATCTTCCCCGCCGCCGTCCGCATCGTCTTCACCTTCGGCCTCCCGCTCGCGTTCGCCAGCTTCATCCCCGTCCAGATCCTCACCGGCAAGACCGACCCCCTCTGGCTCCTCGCCCCGCCGATAGCGGCCGCCGCCACCGCCCTCCTCGCCGTCCTCACCTTCCGGGCGGGCCTGAAGGCCTACGACTCCGCAGGCCACTGATCCGAGAGCCGAAATGGCTTTGACTCGGAAAGCCCTTGCAGGGCAAGCTGTCCTCTCCTCCCCTTCTTCTCCCTACCCCCGGGACTGATGCTTTTGACCGCCGCACCGCTGCGCGCGCGCCCCAGCGCGTTCTCCGTCGACTACGCCCTTGCCGTCGTGGCCCTGAAACGCCGCCTCGCCTACCGCATGAACTGGATCTTCGGCGTCGCGCTCGGCGGCGGGGAACTCCTGGTCTCGCTCACGCTGTGGGGGACCATCCTGACCGAGCAGGGCTCGGTCGCCGGTTACGACTGGGACGCCATGCGCACCTACTACGTGATCGCCTTCGTCACGGCCACCTTCATCTTCAGCGGCTCCGACACCGCCCAGCGCATCCTCGACGGGAGCGTCGCGATCGACCTGCTCAAACCCGTCGACTTCCAGCGCGCGCGGGCCGCCGAGTTCTACGGCGGCCTGGCCGGGTCCCTCCCGACCATGGTGGTCGGGCTGCTCATCGCCCTGGTCTTCTTCACGCCCCTGCCGCCCGCCTCTGCCGCTGCGGGGCTGCTCACGCTCGTCAGCGTCGCACTGATCGCGCCCATCGCCTTCAGCGTCGTCTACCTGTCCACGATGCTCTGCTTCTGGACCCGCAGCTACCACGGCATCATGTGGGCGCGGCAGACCGTCGTCGCGTTCTTCTCGGGCGCGATGGTGCCCTTGGCCGTCATGCCGGGGCCCCTGCAGGCCTTCGCCTGGTGCCTGCCGTTCGTGCACTTCACGACCACCCCGTCCCAGATCTACCTGGGCCGGGTCGACACCCCGGTCGCGCTGGGGCTCATCGCGGCCCAGGCCGCCTGGGTCGTCGTCCTCTGGCTCCTCGGGCGCTGGCTGTGGAGCCGCGCGGTCCGGGCCGTCACCATCCACGGAGGCTGAAATGCGGCACACGGCATCCCTCTACGCGCGCCTCATCACGGCGCAGTTCCGCTCCATCACCGAGTACCCGGCCGACTTCTGGACGATGATCTCGGTCGCGCTGATCCAGCAGGCCGCCCAGCTCGCGTTCATCGCGGTGATCTTCGCGCAGGTCACCACCCTCGACGGCTGGGGCTTCCCGCAGATGCTCCTGCTCATCGGCTTCATGGTCTTGACCGACTCGGTGACCGAGGTCGGGTGGGACGGAGCGTGGACGCTCGGCCGCAAGATCGTCGACGGGGGACTGGACTACGCGATCGTCCGCCCGGCCCCGGTGATGATGCAGATCGGCTCGAGCGCCATCGGCATGCAGTCGGCCGCGAACCTGACCACCGGCGCGACCATGATCATCATCGGCTGGAGCGGCGCCGGCATTCCGCTTTCGATGATCCCGGCGGCGGTCCTGCTGCTCATGTGCGCCGTCGTCGTGCAACTCACGGTCATCACGATCATGAACTGCGCCAACTTCTGGCTCAAGGGGCCCACCCCGGTCTTCGCCTGGCTGACCGCCCAGACCCAGGAGACCGCCACGCGCTTCCCGCTGACCATCTACCCCAAAGCCGTGCGCACCGTGCTCACCTGGGTCGTGCCGCTGGCCTTCGTCAACTACGTCCCGGTGCGCATCCTCACTGGCGACCTCCCCGCCTGGTGGCTCGCGGTCCCGCCGGTGGTCGCGCTGGTGCTCTTCGCGATCGCGGTCCTGGTCGCGCGAGCAGGCATCGCCCGCTACGAATCCGCAGGCCACTGATGTGGCGGAGGCCATCGAAAAAACCAGTTGCGCGGTTCCGATGGCCTCCGTTAGACTCGCATCTGTTGCCCGAGGCGTGTCGCCTTGGGACTCTTGAGGAATGGAGGTGTGACTTTGATGGCTGTCGTTGTCTTCGCCCGCGCCATGAAACTCAGTTCACCTCCCGTCGACTCGCGCTGATTCCGCAGCGAGCGACGGACCTTCCTCCAGGAGCTCGCCACCTTGGCACGCAAGTCTGATTTTTCTGATTCCTTCCAATCCACCAAGCGCGGTCGCCGCCAGTTCGACGACGACGAGGTGTTCTCCGCCGAAGACCAAGAGCGCTTCGAAGAGATGCGCACGGTCTTCGACGAGATGCCGCAGGACGACGGCCCGATGACCGGCGACCGCTGGTCGATCTGGTGGGACTCCGAGCCGCTCCAGCGCGGCCCCGAGCCCCGCCCGGCGTGGGTCATCACCGACCACGGCGCCGTCGACTACGAGCTCGGCGTCCTCAAGACCGGCAAGGAAGCCGACGTCTTCCTCGTCGAACGCGCCGTACCGGGCACCGACCGGGCCGTGATCATGGCGTCGAAGCGCTACCGCAGCGCCGAGCACACCCAGTTCAACCGGGCCGGGGACTACATGGCCGGACGCGGCGCGAAGCGCTCGCGCGACGCCCGCGCCATGGCCAAGCGCACCACCTTCGGCCTCGAGCAGGCCGCGGGGCGCTGGGCCGCCGCCGAGTTCGACGCGCTCAAGACCATGTACAACGCGGGCGTGCCGGTCCCGTACCCGGTGCAGATCCTCGGCCGCGAACTCCTCATGGAGTTCATCGGGGACGGCCGCACCGCCGCGCCCCGGCTGGCCGAGACCAAACCCGACGACGTCGAACTCGAGAGCCTGTGGGAGCAGGCCGCCGAGGCGCTGCGGCGCATGACCGAGCTCGGCTTCGCCCACGGCGACCTCTCGCCGTACAACACGGTCGTCCACGAAGGGCGGCTCGTCGTCCTCGACCTCCCGCAGGTCGTGGACCTGTACGCGAACCCGCTCGGCTTCGAGTTCCTCACCAGGGACGTGGAGAACCTGGGCTCGTGGTTCACCGCGCGCGGCATCGAGCGCGACGAGGTCGAAGGGCTCCAGGCGGAGCTGAAGGCCTTGGCGGCCATGCCGTAGTCACGGGAGTGTCGGGGGCGGGTCATATCCTTGTGGTGTGGCTGTTGATTACCGTCCCGCCCCCGGCACCATCCCGACCGCGCCGGGCGTCTACCGCTTCCGGGACCGCGACCGGCGCGTCATCTACGTCGGCAAGGCCAAGAACCTCCGGAACCGCCTGAACTCCTACTTCGCGGACGAGACGCGGCTGCACGAGCGCACCCGCCGCATGGTCAACACGGCGCGCAGCGTCGAGTGGACCGTGGTCGCCACCGAGGTCGAGGCCCTCCAGCTGGAGTGGACCTGGATCAAGGAGTACGACCCGCGCTTCAACGTCATGTTCAAGGACGACAAGTCCTACCCGTGGCTCGCCGTCACCGTGGGGGAGGAGTTCCCGCGCGCCCAGGTCATGCGCGGCGCCCGCCGCAAGGGCGTGCGCTACTTCGGGCCGTTCGGCTCGGCGTGGGCCATCCGCCAGACCCTCGACCTCCTCACCCGGGTCTTCCCGATCCGCACCTGCTCGGACTCGGAGTTCAAGCGCTGCGAGCGGATCGGCCGCCCCAACCTCCTCGCCGACATCGGCAAGTGCTCGGCGCCGTGCGTCGGCCGCATCTCCGCCGAGGACTACCGCGAACTCGTGAACGGCTTCTGCGCCTTCATGTCCGGCGACCACGCCCCCGTGCGCCGCCGCCTCCTCAAGGAGATGCAGGAGGCCTCCGAGACCCTCGAGTTCGAGCGCGCCGCGCGCCTGCGCGACGACCTCGCCGCCCTGGACAAGGTCCTCGAGCAGCAGGTCGTCGTCCTCGCCGAAGACGTCGACTGCGACGTCATGGCCGTCGCCGACGACGAGCTCCAGGCCGCCGTCCAGGTCTTCCACGTGCGCGGCGGCCGCATCAGGGGCCAGCGCGGCTGGGTCATCGACAAGCCCGAACCGGTCGACCTGCCCGGTATCGTCGAGCAGTTCTGCCTCCAGTTCTACGGCGAGCAGAACGAGGTCGTGCCCCGCGAAGTGCTCGTCCCGGCGCTGCCCGACGACGCGGTGGCGCTCGCCGAGCTCCTCTCCGAACGCCGGGGCTCCAAAGTAGACGTCCGCGTTCCGAGGCGCGGCGACAAGCGGGCGCTGGCCGAGACCGTCGAGAAGAACGCGGTCGAGAACCTGCAGCGCCACAAGCTCAAGCGCGCCGGGGACCTCACCGCCCGCTCCAAGGCCCTCGAAGAGCTCGCCGACGCCCTCGACCTGCCCGAGGCGCCGCTGCGGATCGAATGCTACGACGTCTCGCAGTCCCAAGGGGAGGACGTGGTCGCGTCGATGGTCGTCTTCGAGGACGGCCTGCCGCGCAAGAGCGAGTACCGCCGCTTCGTCATCAAAGGCGAGCGCAAGGACGACCTCGCGAGCCTCCAGGAGACCCTGCGCCGCCGCCTCGCCAAACTCGCCGACCAGCCCGCCGGTTCGCCCAAGGAGGAGGACGAAGAGCCGAAGCGCGGCTTCCACTACCCGCCGCAGCTGCTCATCGTCGACGGAGGCCAGCCGCAGGTCGCCGCCGCCGAAGCGGTCTTCGCCGAGCTCGGTATCGACACGATCAACCTCGCCGGCCTCGCCAAGCGCCTCGAGGAGATCTGGCTGCCCGGCGAGGAGTACCCGGTGATCCTCTCGCGCACCTCCGAGGCGCTGTACCTGATGCAGCGCGTCCGCGACGAGGCCCACCGCTTCGCGATCTCCCTGCACCGCACCAGGAGGCGCAAGAGCCTCATCACCTCCGCCCTCGACGGCGTGCCCGGCCTCGGCGAGTCCAAGCGCAAGGCCCTCCTCAAGCAGTTCGGGTCCGTGAAGAAGATCCGCGAGGCCGAACTGTCCGAACTGGAGGCGGTTCCGGGCATCGGCCCGAAACTGGCCGAGGCCTTGCAGACACATCTGCGTAATCCCGACGACAACGGGGCTTGAGAAGCGGTAGGTAGTAATACGCTTGTCAGTTCGGCAAGCACGTCGAAGCCGTGTCACCACGGCGGCAGGAACGAACTCGGGGATACTGGACTTATGGGTGTGGCAGCAGTGCAAGCGGGCGCGACCGACCGCGGCGAATTGGACCTCGTGATCGTCACCGGGATCTCCGGCGGCGGCCGCTCGACGGTGGCACGGGCACTGGAGAACGTCGGCTACTACGTCATCGACAACCTGCCCGAATCGCTCGTCGGCCAGGCCGCCGAGCTGGCCGCGGCCGGAGGCGAAGAAGTGCGGCGCACCGCGATGGTCCTCGACGTGCGCTCGCGCGCGTTCATGACCGACCTCGTCGGCGTTATCGAGGACCTCCGCAAGGGCGGCTTCAAACCGCACCTCGTGTTCGTCGACGCCGACGACGACATCATCATCCGCCGCTTCGAGAAGGTCCGCCGCGCCCACCCGCTCCAGGGCGACGGCATGCTCGCCGACGGGATCGCCGCCGAGCGCCGCATCCTCGAACCGGCCCGCGGCTCGGCCGACACCCTCTTCGACACCACGCACCTGAACGAGAACCAGCTGCGGTCCCGCGTCGAGGAGGCCTTCCTCGCGCCCTCCGCCTCCGGACTCCAGTTCACCTGCATGTCATTCGGGTTCAAGTACGGCATCCCGCGCGATGCGGACTACGTGGCCGACGTAAGATTCCTTCCCAACCCGTACTGGGTTCCCACCCTGCGCGAGCACACCGGGATCGACCAGGACGTCGCCGACTACGTCCTCGGCCAGGACGGCGCCGAGGAGTTCGTCGCCGCCTACGCGTCCCTGCTGCTCGGCACCACCCAAGGGTTCGAACGGGAAGGCAAGCGCTACATGACGATCGCCATCGGCTGCACGGGCGGCAAGCACCGCTCCGTCGCCATCGCCGAGTCACTGGCGAAGCGCCTCAGCGCCGCCGGGTTCCCCGCCAACACCCACCACCGCGACCGGGGCAACGAGTGACCGAAGCGCCCGAGGGACCCGACCGGGCCGCCGCGCCCGCGGGTCCCCCAAGCGCACCTCTCCTCCGCACCGGCCGCCCCGCCCCCGAGGGCCGTATCTCCGAGGTGAGTGCATGACCAGAGTCGTCGCGTTCGGCGGCGGGCGGGGCCTGTCCGCCTCGCTCCGCGCCCTCACCAGGCTCGACCTCGACCTCACCGCCGTGGTCACCGTGGCCGACGACGGCGGCTCCACCGGCGACATCCGCGCCACCCGCCCGGTCCTACCCCCCGGCGACCTGCGCAAGGCGCTCGTCGCCACCGCCGACCCGGATAAGTCCGAGACCGCCCGGCTGTTCTCCCACCGCTTCGGCGGCGAGGACTTCCTCACCGGCCACCCCGTCGGCAACGTCGTCCTCACCGGCCTCCTCGAACTCCACGCGAACCCCGTCGACGCCCTCGACTTCGCCGGGAGCCTCCTGGGCTCCCGCGCCCGCGTCCTCCCCATGTCCACCACCCCGCTCGACATCGAAGCGGACCTGATCGAGGGCACCGGCACCCGCACGATCGTCGGCCAGCACGACATCGCCGTCGCCGACGGCAGCGTCAAGGACGTGCGCCTCCTCCCCGCCGGAGCCACCGCCTGCCCCGCGACCCTCCAGGCCGTCGCCGACGCCGACTGGCACGTCTTCGGCCCCGGCTCCTGGTACACCTCCGTCATCCCGCACCTGCTCCTGCCCGACCTCCGCGAGGCCATCGCCGCCTCCAAAGCGAGGAAGGTCGTGGTGCTCAACCTCTCCGAAGAGAAGGAAACCGACGGCCTCACCCTCGCCGGTCACGTCGACACGCTGCGCCGATACGCCGAAGGTGTCCGGTTTCACTACGTCGTCTCAGGCGACACCCGAACCCTCGCCGATCCCGGATCGTTGAACAGTGCGGCACAATCGTTGGAGGCCCAGCTGGTGGCGGCGGACCTCGCCTCCGACGGCGTGACGCACGATGTCGCCGCGCTGGCTGCCGTATTGGGAAACCTGCTGGTCGAAGATGGTGGTTAACGAATGGCGATGACCTCGGAGGTCAAGGACGAACTCAGTCGCATCGAGGTGACGAAGTCCTGCTGCCAGCGCGCCGAACTGGGCGCGCTGTTCCGCTTCGCCGGAGGCCTCCACCTCGTCGGCCAGGGCAACGTCCTCGTCGAGGCCGAGGTCGACGCCGGGAACGTCGCCCGCCGCGCCAAGCGCATGATCGACAAGCTGTACAACTACGAGTCCGAGGTCCACGTCCTCGTGGCCGCCGGGCTGCGCCGCAACAACCACTACCTGCTGCGCGTCATCGCCGACGGCCAGGCCTTCTCCAAGCAGATCGGCCTCACCGACCAGCGCGGCTACCCCGTCCGGGGCCTGCCCAACCACGTCGTCGGCGCCTATCCGTGCTGCGCCGAGGCCGCTTGGCGCGGGGCCTTCCTCGCCCGCGGCTCCCTCACCGAGCCCGGCCGCTCGTCCTCCCTCGAAGTCACCTGCCCCGGCCCCGAGTCGGCCCTCGCGCTCGTCGGCGCGGCCCGCCGCCTCGGCATCGCCGCCAAGTCCCGGGACGTGCGCGGCGTCGACCGCGTCGTCATCCGCGACGGCGACGCCATCGGCGAACTGCTCACCCGCCTCGGCGCCCACTCCTCGGTCCTGACCTGGGAGGAAAGGCGCGTCCGCCGCGAAGTGCGCGCCACCGCCAACCGCCTCGCCAACTTCGACGACGCGAACCTGCGCCGCTCCGCGCGCGCCGCCGTCGCGGCCGCCGCGAAGGTCACCCGCGCCCTCGAAGTCCTCGGCGAGGACGTCCCCGAGCACCTGGCCTCCGCCGGGCGCCTGCGCCTCGACCACCGCCAGGCCTCGCTCGAGGAACTCGGCACCCTCGCGGACCCGCCTCTGACGAAGGACGCCATCGCCGGGCGCATCCGCCGCCTCATCAACATGGCCACCAAACGGGCCCAGGAGCACGGCGTTCCCGGCCCCGACGACGTTGTGGCCGAAGAGGAAATGCTCGTCGCGTAACCCGCGCGCGACCCGCCCGGCGCCCGGCGCGGAAACCCGCACGGGCGGCCACGCAACGGCTACGCTTAACCGCGATGTCACACCCCTGTTCCGGGTGTGACATGATCGGGGGGAACCGGCCGCGACAGGTTCAGGAACCGCAGCGGTAGGGTCAAGAAGTGCTCGGCGACGAGGCCGAACAGCGATTCGTTCCACCGTCGCTATTCGGCTGAACGGATCGCGTACGAGACCGCTCCCGGTCTCAGTCAGATATTCGATCCTGTTCAAGCGAGGAGATGGCCACGTGACCATCCGTGTGGGCGTCAACGGCTTCGGCCGCATTGGGCGCAACTTCTTCCGGGCGGTTCTCGCCTCTGGTGCCGACATCGAAATCGTCGCCTTCAACGACCTTGGCGACCTCAACACCATCGCCAACCTGCTCAAGTACGACTCGATCCTCGGCCGCCTGCCGTACGAGGTCAAGATCGGCGACGGCGAGCTCACCGTCAACGGCAAGACCATCAAGGCGTTCTCCGAGCGCGACCCGAAGAACCTCCCCTGGGGCGAGGTCGGCGCGGACGTCGTCATCGAGTCCACCGGCTTCTTCACCGACGGCACGAAGGCCTCGGCCCACCTCGAAGGCGGCGCCAAGAAGGTCATCATCTCCGCTCCGGCGAAGAACGAGGACATCACCATCGTGATGGGCGTCAACCACGACAAGTACGACGCCGAGAAGCACAACATCATCTCGAACGCCTCGTGCACCACCAACTGCCTGGCCCCGATGGCCAAGGTCCTGAACGAGTCCGTGGGCATCGAAAAGGGTCTGATGACCACGATCCACGCCTACACCCAGGACCAGATGCTGCAGGACGGCCCGCACTCGGACCCGCGCCGCGCCCGCGCCGCCGCCCTCAACGTCGTCCCCACCACCACCGGCGCCGCCAAGGCCGTCGGCGTGGTGCTGCCGGAGCTCAACGGCAAGCTCGACGGCTACTCGCTGCGCGTCCCGGTCCCGACCGGCTCGATCACCGACCTCACCTTCGAGGCGTCGCGCAACGTGACGGCCGAAGAGGTCAACGCCGCGCTCAAGGCCGCCGCCGAGGGCCCGCTCAAGGGCATCCTGTACTACACCGAGGACCCGATCGTCTCCAAGGACATCGAGACCGACCCGCACTCGTGCATCATCGACGGCCTCCTGACCAAGGTCATCGACAACCAGGTCAAGGTCTTCGGCTGGTACGACAACGAGTGGGGCTTCTCCAACCGCCTCGTCGACCTCGTCAAGCTGGTCGGCTAGCAGTCTGATGCAGACGCTCGACGAACTCCTGCAGGAGGGCGTCACGGGTCGGCGCGTACTGGTACGCGCCGACCTCAACGTGCCTCTCGACGGGAAGAACATCACCGACGACGGCCGCATCCGCGCCGTCGCGCCCACGGTGAAGGCGCTGGCCGACGCCGGCGCCCGCGTCGTGGTGTGCTCGCACCTGGGCCGCCCCAAGGGCGAGCCCGACCCCGCCTTCTCGCTGGCCCCCGTGGCCCAGCGCCTCGGCGAGGTCCTCGGCCGCGAGGTCGCGTTCGCTACCGACACCGTCGGGTCGGACGCCGAGACCAAGGCCGTCGCCCAGGGCGACGGCGACGTCCTCCTGCTGGAGAACCTGCGCTTCAACAAGGGCGAGACCAGCAAGGACGACACCCAGCGGGCCGAGTTCGCCGGCCAGCTGGCCGCGTTCGGCGACGTGTACGTGGACGACGCCTTCGGCGCCGTGCACCGCAAGCACGCCTCCGTGTACGACGTCGCGCAGCTGCTCCCGCACTACGCGGGCTGGCTCATCGCCAAAGAGGTCGAGGTCCTCTCGAAGCTCACCGGCAAGCCCGAGCAGCCGTACGTGGTCATCCTCGGCGGCGCGAAGGTCTCCGACAAGCTCGCGGTCATCGACAACCTGCTCGACAAGGTCGACACGCTCATCGTCGGCGGCGGCATGATGTTCACGTTCCTCGCGGCCCAGGGCTTCGAGGTCGGTTCGTCGCTGCTGGAGAAGGACCAGATCGACGTCTGCAAGTCCTACCTCGAGCGCGCCGCGAAGCTCGGCGTCGAACTGCTGCTGCCGGTCGACACGACCACGGCCGCCGAGTTCGCCGCCGACGCCGAGCCGCTCACCGTGGGCGTGGACGCGATCCCGGCCGACCGCATGGGCCTCGACATCGGCCCCGAGTCCGCGAAGCTCTTCGCGGACCGGATCGCCGGAGCCAAGACCGTGTTCTGGAACGGCCCCATGGGCGTCTTCGAGTTCCCCGACTACGCCGCGGGCACCCGCACGGTGGCGCAGGCGCTGGTGGACTCCGAGGCGTTCTCGGTGGTCGGCGGCGGCGACTCCGCCGCCGCGGTCCGCACCCTCGGCCTGCCCGAGGACGGCTTCGGGCACATCTCGACCGGCGGCGGCGCTTCCCTCGAATACCTCGAGGGCAAGACCCTGCCCGGCCTGGACGCACTGGAGAAATAGATGACTGAGACCCGCAAGCCGCTCATCGCCGGCAACTGGAAGATGAACCTCAACCACCTCGAAGCGATCGCACTGGTGCAGAAGCTGGCCTTCAGCCTCACCCGCGAGCAGCTCGAAGCGGTCGAGACCGTCGTCCTGCCGCCGTTCGTCGACATCCGCAGCGTGCAGACGCTCGTCGACGGCGACAAGCTCACCATCGGCTTCGGCGCCCAGGACCTGTCGGCGCACCCGTCCGGTGCCTACACCGGCGAGATCGCCGGCTCGATGCTCGCGAAGCTGGGCTGCTCGTACGTGGCCGTCGGCCACTCCGAGCGCCGCCAGTACCACGAAGAGGGCGACGAGCTGGTGGCCGCGAAGGTCCGCCAGGCCCTCAACAACGGCATCAGCCCGATCCTCTGCGTCGGCGAGGCCCTGGACGTGCGCGAGGCGGGCAACCACATCGCGCACTCCGTCAGCCAGCTCATCGCGGCGGTCGACGGCCTCAACGAGGAAGAGCTCGCCAAGGTCGTCGTGGCCTACGAGCCCGTCTGGGCCATCGGTACGGGCCGCACGGCCTCCGCCGAGGACGCCCAGGAGGTCATCGGTGCGCTGCGCCAGGCGCTGGGCGAGAAGTTCGGCGCTGTGGCGGAGCGGGTTCGCATCCTCTACGGCGGTTCGGTGAAGTCCTCGAACGTCGCCCAGATCATGGCCAAGCCCGACATCGACGGCGCCCTCGTGGGCGGCGCGAGCCTCGACGCTGAAGAGTTCGCCAAGATCGTGCGCTTCCCGGAACACGTCGGAGCGTAGTTTTCCCCGGCGGCGCGCAAGCGCCGCCGGTTTCATGCAGGGCCGCCGCACAGCGTTGTGCGGCGGCTCCTTTGCGTTCATGCGCAGGCGGAGTTGCAATTCAAGATTTGGGATTGCAAAATGCAAACCCCAAGAGTTGGTATTGAGGCTCCACCGCTAGACTCGACGGTGGCCCGCGCCCCATAACGGGCTGCAATTGCTGAGAGGACACCCGATCACCGATGATGACGGTTCTGAGTTACACCCTGATGATCCTGCTGCTCCTGTCGAGCGCGGTCCTGATCCTCATGGTGCTGCTGCACAAGGGCAAGGGCGGCGGTCTGTCGAGCATGTTCGGCGGCGGCATGTCCTCGGTGGCCTCCGGCTCCTCGGTCGCGGAGAAGAACCTCACCCGCATCACGATCGGCGTGGGCGTCATCTGGTTCGCCTGCATCGTGGCCTTCGGTCTCCTCCTGCGCACGCTCGTCTAAGCGGCACAAGACTTCCCGCGGGGGGGGGGGGGGGGGGGGGGGGGGGGGGGGGGGGGGGGGGTGGGGGGGGGGGGGGGGGGGGGGGGGGGGACCCCCCCAACCAACGAAGATGGAGAGGAAGACAACAAACAAAAAAACCCCCACCACCAACCCGACCCACACAACAACACCCCCCCACCCCCCCCCCCCCCCCCCCCCCCCCCCCCCCCCCCCCCCCCCCCCCCCCCCCCCCCCCCCCCCCCCCCCCCCCCCCCCGCGCTTTCGTGTACTAAATCCCGCTCCAGAACTCCCGCAGCGTTCGGGCGGTCTCGGCGGGCTGCTCCGTCTGCGGGAGATGGCCCATGCCGTCGATGACCCGTACCTGTGCGTCAGGCATCGCTGCGGTCAGGACCTCCGGCTGCGGCAGCGGAGTGACCCGGTCGTCGCGGCCCCAGAGGACCAGGGTCGGGACGGCGCGGTTGCGGCGGTAGAGCGTCGCGGCGTCATGGACCGGCATGTTCCGGACCGAGGAGAGCACCGCGCGCTGGAAGCCCGGTGCGCCGACATGCGGCCGGAACCGTGCGCGCAGCCGCTCCACGACTTCGCTTCGGTCGGAGTAGTCGTCGAGTCGTGCCAGCAGGATGCGGGAGCCCGCGAGGCCCATCAGGATCTCGCCGATCACCGGACGCAGCAGGAGCCGGGCGGCGGGCGAGAGCTGGACGCCGAATCCGTCGGGGGCCATGTAGGTCAGGGACCGCACCCGTTCCGGGTGGCGTTCGGCGAACCCGGCCGCGATCAGGGCGCCGAAGGCCAGCGAGACCAGGTGGACCGGCCGGTGCTCGCCGAGCGCGTCCAAGAGCTCGGTGAGCTGCCGGTCGAACAGGTCCGCGTCGTACCGGGTCCTGGGCGAGGCGGAGTCGCCGCGGCCGAGGAGGTCGTATCTGATCGTGCGGAAACCGCTGGGCACCAAGTGTTTTGAGAGTTCGTCCCATACGAACATCGGCAAGGTGGCTCCGGGTATGAAGACGACGACGGGCGCGTCGGGCGGTCCGTCGGCGCGGTAGCCGGTGCGGCCGCTGAGCAGGTCAAGCCTGTCGAGCATCGTGATCCTCCGGATCGAGGAGTGTGCGGACACCGTCGGGGGCTGCTTCGAGGGCGGCCGCGGCGAGGTCGTGCATGATCCGGCGCCATCCCTGCACCGCTTCGGGGCCCGCCGCGGCGAACACCCGCTCGAGGTGGGCGAGTTGGGGACCGGTCGCGGCGCGTTCGAGTTCCTCGCCTTCGGGTGTCGCCGCGAGGGCGCGTTCGCGTGCGCTGTGCGCCGCCGGGACCGAGCGGACCAGGTCGCGGCGGCGCAGTTCGGAGAGGGGCCGGTGCAGCGCCTGCCGGGAGACGCCCAGGCCGCGGGCCAGCGCACCGACGCCGATGCCGGGCCTGCGCACGACGATGTAGAGGACCCGGTGGTGCACTCGGCCCAGGCCGTGGGAGGCCAGCAGGGAGTCGGCGCCGTCGACGAAGCCGCGCCAGCCGCCGAAGAACAGCGCGATGTCGCGCTCGTCAGAGAACATGTCAACAATATTGACATGTTCTCGGGCCGCGCGGTAGTCCGCGGTCCGCCGGGTAGGCCCGTTCCCGCCGTCGCGGCAGGCGAATCGTGATGGGATGCCTTCATGAAGGCAGTGGTGTTGTCCCGCTACGGCGGGGCGGATGAGCTCGAAGTCGCCGAGGTCCCGAGGCCGCAGTGCGCGCCGGGGGAGGTGCTGGTCAACCTCAAGGCGACCTCGGTCAACCCGGTCGACTGGAAGCTCGCGGCCGGTTACCTCGACTCGATGATCCCGGGGGAGTTCCCGCTCATCCCCGGGTGGGACGCGGCCGGGGTCGTGGCCGAGGTCGGGCCGGAGGTCGAGGGGTTCGAGGTCGGCGACGAGGTGTTCGGGTACGTGCGCCGCCCGGTCGCCAAGTGGGGGACGTACGCCGAGTACACCGTGGCCGAGCCGTGGATGATCGCGCGCAAGCCCGCGAACCTCGACTGGGACTCCGCGGGCGGCCTCTCGCTCGTCGGCGTGACCGCGATCCAGGCGCTCGATGCCGTGCAGGCCAAGGAGGGCGACACGGTCCTCGTGCACGCCGCCGCGGGCGGCGTCGGCACTATCGCCGTGCAGATCGCCAAGGCCCGCGGCGCGCGCGTCATCGGGACCGCCAGCGCCCGCAACCACGACTACCTGCTCGCGTTCGGGGCCGAGCCGGTCGAGTACGGTCCGGGGCTGCTGGAGCGCCTGAAGCGGCTCGTGCCCGAGGGCCCCGATGCGGCGATCGACGCCGTGGGCGGGGACGCGGTGGACGTGTCGATCGAGGCGGGGACCGATCCGACGCGTGTGGTGTCTGTTGTGGACCCCGGAGTGCGCGAGGCGGGCGGGCACTACGTGTTCATGAACGTGACGCCGAAAGACCTCGACCACCTGGCGGGGCTGATCGAGAACCGCGAGCTGACCGTGCCGATCTCGGAGACGTATCCGCTGGACCGGGCCGCCGACGCGTGGCGGGCGAGCCAGACCGGGCGGACCCGGGGCAAGATCGTCCTGCGGATCTCCTAGGGACGGAGCGAGTCGTTAAGGGGCCGTGCGTCAGTGCACGGTCCCTGTCTTTATGTGAAACCATTTCGCCATAGTCTTTACAGTGTGTGCTTTACGTCATAGACTTGCTGAGGGCGGTGCCCCAGCCGCTCCGGCCGGTGACTCCACGGCGACGTTCAGGGGAGTCGCGCGGTCCCTTCCCGCACGCTCCTCTCCGCGGCCGTGTCCGGTCGACATCCACAGAAGATCCCCCGTCTGTGAGGAGCGATCACACATATGTCCAACGGACAGGCCATCCGCGGCACTCGCATTGGCGCGACCCCGGGCCTCCACTCCGAACGCGGCGAGCCGGTACCCCGCCAGCACATCAAGTACTGGTGCGCCAACGGACACGAGACCGCGCTGTCGTTCGCGCTCTACGTCGAAGTCCCCCAGGAGTGGGACTGCACCTGCTGCGGCTGGCCCGCCAGCCCCGACCAGGACAACCCCCCGGAACGCCGCACCGCCAAGCCGTACAAGTCCCACCTCACCTACGTGCGCGAGCGCCGCAGCGACGAAGAGGCCGAAGACCTCCTCGCCGAAGCCCTCGCCGCCCGCGCCGCCGCCCGCGGCGAACGCTCCCTGTTTTAGAAGGCGCAGCTAAGCTCGGCAGAGCATCGCAAGGTTGGGCGGTGCGCCGACACGGCGAAGGGCCCGGACCGTCAGGTCCGGGCCCTCGCGTCTTGCCTAGAACTCCAGGTGCTTCAGGTGCGACGCCGCGTCCTTGTCGATGAGCCACCTGGTGTGGCCCACCGCCTTCACACGGCCCGCCGGAAGCTCGCCCTTCGACAGCGCCTCATCGACGGCCTCGGCCTTGCCCGCGCCGGAGGCGATGATCCACGCCGCCGTGGCGGCGTTGATCGCAGGCAGGGTCAGCGAGACCCGCTCCGGCGGCGGCTTGGGGGAGTTGCGCACCCCCACCACCGACACCGTGGACAAGAGGGCCGGGCTGCCCGGGAACAGCGACGCGACATGCCCGTCCTCGCCGATGCCCAGCAGCAGCAGGTCGAACGCCGGGACGCCCTCGCCGCCCGCCGCCCGCGCCAGCTCCTCGCGGTACAGGAACGAGGCGTCCTCGGGCGAGGCCACCTCGTCCTCGGCCGCCATCGGGTGCACGCGCGCCGGGTCCACCGGCAGGTGGTCCAGGAACGCCTCCCGCGCCTGCGTCTCGTTCCGCTCCGGATCGCCCGAAGGCAGGAAACGCTCGTCGCCCCACCAGAAGTCGACCTTCGACCAGTCCACGACCGAGCGGATCGGCGAAGCCAGGATGTTCTGGTACACCTTCGCCGCGATCCGCCCGCCCGTCAGGACGATCGACGCCTCACCGCGGTGCGCTTGCGCGTCCGCGAGCCGGTTGAGCAGCCGCGCCGCCACCGCCTCCGCGAGCACGTCGGCGTCGCTGTGGACGATCACCGCGCCGGAGCGGCTCATGCGTTCGCCCGCTCGGCCGCGTAGTGCTCCTGGAAGGTGTCGAGCACCTTCCGGTACGCGGTGTCGGGGTCGATGTGCCGCAGCTCCTCAGCGAGCAGCTGGCCCAGCGTGCGGCCCTGCAGCGACTGGCGGCGCTTCGGCAGCCCCGCCTGGCGGAGCACCGTGGAGCCGTCGGCCTTCCGCTCGACCTCCATGGTCTCGCCCCCGGCCATCGTGAACGCCACGGAGGCGATCGCGGGCAGGTGCTCGGAGTTGCGCTCCACCTCGGTGTCGACGATCTCCGGCGAGACGCCCAGGCGCGTGTGCAGCCACGCGGCCATGAGCTGCGCCGACGGGTCGTCGTCGTCCGCCTTGATGGTGATCTTCTCGACCGCGTGGGTCACCCCGTCGAAGGCGCTGGCGATGAGCGAGCGCCACAGGCTGATGCGGGTCCAGCAGATGTCGGTGTCGCCCGCCGCGTAGGACTCGGCGCGGCGGTAGAGCGACTGCACCGGGTCGGCCGCGCGGGCCGAGTAGGTGATGCGGCGGTCCGCGAAGCTGCGCAGCTCCTGCTCCAGCCCGTAGCGGACCGGGTCGAGCAGCCACCAGGTGACGACGGGGACGTCCGAGGCCAGCATGGGCAGGACGATCGAGGTCAGGTGGGAGGCGGCCGGGCCGTCGAGGCGCAGGATGATCGCCTCGGCGGAGCCGAGCCGCTCGCCTACGGTCACTTCGGCGTCGATGCGCGGCTCGGCCGCGGCGAGGTCGCGCGGGATCGCCATGATGAGCCGGTACGGGTGCTCCTGCGCGGCGAACGAAGCGGCCTTCTCGACCTCTTCGCGCTCGTCCTCGGTGGTCAGCGCGACCAGGTTGAGGGCGAGGCCGGAAGCGCCGCCGACTTCATGGAGCAGCTTCGTCAGCGTCTTCATGATGTCGCCGGTGGTGGTGTCCTTCAGATGCATGTCAGGACTCCTTCTACGCCCGGCGCCAGCGGCGGCCGGACGATTGCAGCATGAGGTCGGCCCCGACGGGGCCCCACGTGCCGGACTCGTACGGTTCGGGCTTGGTGTTGGCCCAGAACTCCTCGAGCGGGTCGACGACGGCCCAGGAGGCGTCGACTTCCTGCGCGTCGGGGAACAGGGTCTTGTCGCCCAGGAGCACGTCCAGGATCAACCGCTCGTACGCCTCGGGGCTGGACTCGGTGAAGGTCTCGCCGTAGCCGAAGCCCATCGAGATGTCCCGCAGCTCCATGCCGGTGCCGGGGACCTTCGAGCCGAACTTCACCGTGATGCCCTCGTCCGGCTGGACGCGGATGACCAGCTGGTTGTTGCCGAGCGTCTTGGTGTCGTAGTCGGCGAAGGGCATGTGCGGGGCCTCCTTGAAGACCACCGCGATCTCGGTGACCCGCTTGGGGAGCCGCTTGCCGGTGCGCAGGTAGAACGGGACGCCGTTCCAGCGCCGGTTCTGAATTCCGAGCTGGACCGCCGCGTACGTCTCGGTGGTCGAGGTCGCCGGGATGTTGTCCTCGGACAGGTAGCCCTTGACGGGCTGCCCCTGGACCCAGCCGTCCGCGTACTGGCCGCGGATGGCGGTGGCCTCGAGGTCGTCGTGGAGCTTGATGGCCCGCAGGACCTTCAGCTTCTCGGTGCGGATCTCCTCGGCCTCGAACCCGTTGGGCTGCTCCATGGCCGCGATGGCCAGGAGCTGCAGCACGTGGTTCTGGAGGACGTCGCGGGCGGCGCCGTTGTCGTCGTAGAACCCGGCGCGGGAGCCGATGCCGACGTCCTCGGCCATGGTGATCTGGACGTGGTCGACGTAGTTGGAGTTCCAGATCGGCTCGAACATGGCGTTCGCGAAGCGCAGCGCGAAGATGTTCTGCACCGTCTCCTTGCCGAGGTAGTGGTCGATGCGGAACACGTCTTCGGCGGTGAACACCTCGTCGACGAGGCCGTTGAGCTCCTTGGCGGACTCGCGGTCCTCGCCGAAGGGCTTCTCGACCACGACGCGGCGCCAGCCGCCGCCGTCCTGGCGGTTGTCCGACATGCCGGTGCGCTTGAGCTGCTTCAGCACCGTCGGGAACGCCAGCGGCGGGATCGAGAAGTACATCGCGGCGTTGCCGACGATGCCGTGCGAGATCCGCAGCTCGTCCACGGTGGCATCGAGGCGGTTGAAGGCCTCGTCGTCGTCGAACGCACCGGGCACGAACTTGAAGTTGCCGGCCAGGCGGGCCCAGACCTCTTCGCGCCAGGGCGTGCGGGCGTGCGACTTCGCGGCCTCGCGGGCCATGTCCTCGAACGTCTCGTCGCCCCAGTCGCGGCGGGCGAACCCGACGATGACGAAGGACGCCGGGAGCAGGCCCCGGTTGGCGAGGTCGTAGACCGCCGGGATCAGCTTCTTCTTCGCGAGGTCGCCGGTGACGCCGAAGATCACCAGGGCGCACGGCTCCGGAATCCTGGGCAGGCGCCGGTCGGCGGGGTCGCGGAGCGGGTTGGTGGTGTGCAGGGTCTCGCCCATCTAGCTCAGCTCCCTCACGGCGTGGAGCAGCTGGTTGATGCCGCGCTTGCGGTCGGTCAGGTGCAGGCGCACGAGCGGGCGCTCGCGCGATTCGAGGGCCTGGCGGTCCCCGGCGGCCTGCGCGGCCTGGAGCCCGGCGAACGTGTAGTCGCGGCCCGGGATCTCCAGGTCCTCGGCGGATACGCCGGTGAGCTGCAGGAAGACGCCCGTGGGGCGGCCGCCCTTGTGGAACTGGCCCGTGGAGTGCAGGAACCGCGGTCCCCAGCCCCACGTGACGGGCGCGCCCGTGCGCTCGGCCAGCTCGGCCCGGAGCTTCGCCACCTCGGCGTCGTCGATCCGGTCCAGGTAGGCCAGGACCGCGATGTACGCGGTCTCGTTGTCGGCGTTGATGAGCAGCTCGCCCAGCGCGCCCGTGACCGTGGTCGCGTGCGAGCCGTAGATCTCCACCGAGCCGTCCACGGCGTGCGGGCGCTCCTGGGGGAGGCCGTCGGCGAGGATGCGGTTGGTGTTGTTCTTCGACTCGGTGACGTTCGGCTGGTTGAACGGGTCGATGCCGATCAGGTAGCCGGCGTACGCGGTCGCGAGCTCCCACGCGAGGAACTGCGCGCCCAGCGGGCCGTTGACGACCACGTCGGGCATGGCCAGCGCCGAACCCGAGGACGGCAGGCCCGTCGAGGAGCCCCCGACGGTGGCGTACACGCGGTCGGAGCCGCGCGCGCCCGCTGCCGCGGGTCCTTCGAGGACGACCGGGAGCGTGCCCTTGCCGTCCTTGCCGAGGGACTCGGCGATGAGCTGCTCGGCCCAGTCGCCCAGGCCCACGACGCCGGTGCCGTCGTCGGCGATGGTGATGGTCGGCTTGGCGGCGATGACCGCGCCGAGCACGACCGCCGGGTCGTCCCCGTCGCTGCCGATGGTGGCCGCGAAGGCCTCGGCCTGGTCGATCAGCTCGGCCACGTCGGCGCCCGCGAGCGCGGTCGGGACGAGCCCGAACGCGGTGAGCGCCGAGTAGCGCCCGCCCACGGTGGCGTCCGCGAGGAACAGGTGCGAGCCCTGCTCGGTCGCGAGCGCCTCGAGCGCGGAGCCGGGGTCGGTGACGAACACGAAGCGGCCCGCGTGCTCGGTGATCCCGATGGCCTCGAACGCCTTCTCGAAGGCGCGGCGCTGGGAGTCGGTCTCCACGGTGGAACCGGACTTGGAGGACACGACGACGGCGGTGCGGCGCAGGGCCGCCTCGCCGAGCTCGGCCGCGATCTGGCCGGGGTCGGTCGTGTCGAGGATCGAGATCCCCAGGTCCAGGGTGCGGGAGATGACCTCGGGGGCGAGCGAGGAGCCGCCCATGCCCGCGAGGGCGATGTGGTCGATGCCCTGCTCGTTGAGTTCGGCGCGGAGCTTGGCGAGCGGCGCGAGGAGCTCCTTCGACTTGACGAAGGTGTCGACCCAGCCGAGGCGGATCGCGGCTTCCTCTTCGGCCTCGGGGCCCCACAGGGTGGCGTCCTTGGCGGCGACCTTGGCCGGGACGCCCTCGGTGCGCAGCCGCTCGACGGCGGCGTTCACGTCGACGCCGGTGGTCACTGCGAGGCCGCCTGCGGCTTCCATCTTGCCCATCTTGTCGCTCACTTCTGTCCTGCGCCTTCTTGAACGGCAGTGCTCTCGCTGAGCTTGGATTCGATCTGGTCGAGGAGCTGCTTCCAGCTGACGATGAACTTCTCCACGCCCTCGTCCTCGAGGACCTGCACGACGTCGGCGTAGTCGATGCCGACGCGCTCGAGCTGCATCATGAGGGTCGCGGCCTCGGCGTAGAGCGGGCGGATCGTGTCGGCCTCGACCTCGCCGTGGTCGGCGAAGTCCTTCATGGTGCCCTCGGGCATCGTGTTGACGGTGCCGGGCGCGATGAGGTCCTCGACGTACATGACGTCGCGGTAGTCGGGGCTCTTGACCGACGTGGACGCCCACAGCGGGCGCTGCGGGACGGCCCCGGCGGCCGACAGGGCCTCCCAGCGCGGCGACGCGAAGGCGTTCTCGAACTCCTGGTAGGCCAAGCGGGCGTTGGCGATCGCGGCCCTGCCCTTGAGGGCCAGGGCCTCGTCGGTGCCGACGCCCTCGAGCCGCTTGTCGATCTCCGAGTCCACACGGGACACAAAGAAGGAGGCGACCGAGCGGATCTTCGACAGATCGTGCCCGGCGGCCTTCGCCGACTCCAGGCCCGCCATGTACGCGTCCATGACCTCGCGGTAGCGCTCGAGCGAGAAGATCAGCGTCACGTTGACGCTGATGCCCGCCGCGAGCGTCGCGGTGATGGCGGGGAGCCCGGCCTTCGTGGCCGGGATCTTGATCATCGTGTTCGGCCGGTCCACGGCCCACCACAGGGCCTTGGCCTCGGCGATGGTCGCCTGCGTCTGGTGGGCCAGGCGCGGGTCGACCTCGATGGACACGCGGCCGTCCTGGCCACCGGTGGTCTCGAAGACCGTGGCCAGGACGTCCGCCGCCCAGCGGATGTCGAAGGTGGTGATGGCGCGAGCGGCCTCATCGACGCTCACTTTGCGGACCGCGAGATCGGCGATCTGCTCGTCGTAGCCGCTGCCCTTGGCCAGGGCCGCGGCGAAAATGGACGGGTTCGAGGTGACGCCCGCGACGGACGACCCGGCGATGAGGTCCTTCAGGTTGCCCGTCTCCAGGCGTTCACGCGAGATGTCGTCCAACCAGACGGACACTCCCGCCGCCGACAGTCCGGCGAGGTTCTCGTTCGCGCTCATCGGTGTTCCTCCAGCTTTCCAGCTAGTTCTTCGACGTTGCTACTGCTGTGCCTTCTTGATGGAGGAGCGGGCCGCGTCCGCCACTGCGGCGGCGGTGATGCCGAACTCCTCGTACAGCTTCTCGAACGGCGCGGAGGCACCGAAGTGTTCCAGGGAGACGCTGACTCCTGCGTCACCGACGAGGTCGCGCCAGGACAGGCCGATGCCGGCCTCGACGGACACGCGGGCCTTGACGGCCTTGGGCAGCACCGACTCGCGGTAGTCCTCGTCCTGCTCGTCGAACCACTCGATCGACGGGACGGACACGACGCGGGCCTTGACGCCCTCGCCCGCCAGCGCCTCGGCGGCCTGGACGGCCAGCTGCACCTCGGAGCCGGAGCCCATGAGGATCACGTCGGGGGTGCCCTCGGTGTCGAGCAGCGTGTACGCGCCCTTCGCGGCGCCCTCGGCCGAAGCGAACTTCGTGCGGTCCCACACCGGGATGTTCTGGCGGGTCAGCGCCAGCGCGGCCGGGCGGTCGGTCTTGCCCAGGAGGGTCTTCCAGACCACGGCGGTCTCGTTGGCGTCGCCGGGGCGGATGACGTCCAGGCCCGGGATGGCGCGCAGCGACGCGAGGTGCTCGACCGGCTGGTGGGTCGGGCCGTCCTCGCCGAGGCCGATCGAGTCGTGCGTCCACACGTAGACCACGGGGGTCTTCATGAGGGCCGCGAGGCGGACCGCGCCGCGCATGTAGTCGGAGAACACGAGGAACGTGCCGCCGTACGGGCGGGTCGGGCCGTGCAGCTTGATGCCGTTGAGGATCGTGCCCATCGCGAACTCGCGGATGCCGAAGTGGAGGGTCCGGCCGTACGGGTTGCCCGGGTACGCCTTGGTCTGGCGCGACAGCGGCAGGAACGACGGCTCGCCGTCCATCGTGGTGTTGTTCGAGCCCGCGAGGTCGGCCGAGCCGCCCCACAGCTCCGGCAGGACGCCCGCGAGCGCGGACAGGACCTTGCCGGAAGCCGAACGGGTCGCGACGCCCTTGCCGGACGCCTCGAACTCGGGGAACGCGTCCTCGAAGCCCTCGGGGAACTCGCCCGCCCACAGGCGGTCGTGGAGCTTCTTGGCCTCGGGGTTCGCGGCGGCCCAGTTGTTGAACGCCGTCAGCCACAGCGAGCGCTCGTCCTGGCCGCGCTCGATCGAACCGCGCGTGTACGCGAGCACGTCCTCGGCCACGTAGAACGACTGGTCGGCCGGGAAGCCCAGGATCTCCTTGGTCGCGGCGATCTCGCCGGCGCCCAGGGCGGAGCCGTGCGCGGCGTAGGAGTTCTGCTTCTTCGGCGCGGGCCAGCCGATGATGGTCTTCAGGCGGATCAGCGAGGGCTTGTCGGTGACGGCCTTGGCCTTCTGGATCGCCTCGAAGAGGGCCTTCGGGTCCTCCTTGTACTCGTGGCCGTCCTTCCAGTCGACGGTCTGGACGTGCCAGCCGTACGCCTCGTAGCGCTTGGCGACGTCCTCGCCGAGGGCGATCTTGGTGTCGTCCTCGATGGAGATCTCGTTGTCGTCGTAGACGACGACGAGGTTGCCCAGCTCCTGCACGCCCGCGATCGCGGAGGCCTCGTGCGTCACGCCCTCCTCGATGTCGCCGTCGGAGGCGATGACGTACACGAAGTGGTCGAACAGGCTCTCGCCCACGGCGGGTTCGGGGTCGAACAGGCCGCGCTCGCGGCGGGCGGCCATCGCCATGCCCACGGCGGTCGCCAGGCCCTGGCCGAGCGGCCCGGTGGTGGTCTCAACGCCCGCGGTGTGCCCCACCTCGGGGTGGCCCGGGGTCAGCGACCCCCACTGCCGCAGGTTCTGCAGGTCCTCAAGCTCCAGGCCGTAGCCCTGGAGGTACAGCTGCACGTACAGCGTCAGGCTGGAGTGGCCGCACGAGAGCACGAAGCGGTCGCGGCCTTCCCAGTCGGGTTCGCTCGGGTCGTGGCGCATGACCTTCTGGAACAGGGTGTGCGCGACGGGGGCCAGGCTCATGGCGGTACCGGGGTGCCCGTTGCCGGCCTTCTCCACCGCGTCGGCGGCGAGCAGCCGCGCCGTGTCGACCGCCTTCTGGTCGAGTACGGTCCACTCGAACTGTGCCACTGGGATACTCCTTGATACTCGTCGTATTTGGGCCATTGACGTGTGCCTTCTGACCCTACCTACACAGGCTGAACTTTATGCGCAGTCTCTCGGAGGGCGGACTTGCGCGGGTTGTGAACCCGCCCACGAGCAAGTCTCGCATCGAATCCGCCCAGGTAGGGGCCCTTGCCCCAGGCCCAGGTCACCACTTCACTGCCCGTATGGTGAGCGGTGATGAACGAGGACCCGACCCGCGCCCTGGCCGACCGCCCCCGGCCCCAGGCCCGCAAGCGAATCGAACTGCCCGCGCCCGGTAGCGAGACCCCGGCCAAACCGGACCTCAGGACGCTCATCGGAGCGTATGTCTCCCTGACGAAACCGCGCATCGTCGAACTGCTCCTCATCACCACGATCCCGGCGATGCTCGTGGCCGCCCGCATGGAGTACGACGGCCTCCCGTCGCTCACCGCGGTCCTCGCCACCCTCATCGGCGGCGCCCTCGCGGCCGGGTCCGCGAACGCGATCAACTGCTACATCGACCGCGACATCGACCAGCTCATGGCCCGCACCTCGCGGCGCCCCCTCGCCAAGCACCAGATCCCGCCGCGCAACGCCCTCATTTTCGGGCTCGTCATCGGCGCGATCGCGGTCCTCGGCATGGGCCTGCTCGTCAACTGGCTCGCCGCGCTCCTCACCTTCGGCGCCATCGTCTACTACGACGTGGTCTACACGATCTGGCTCAAGCGCACCACCCCCTACAACACGGTGTGGGGCGGCGCCTGCGGCGCGGCCCCCGTCCTCATCGGCTGGGCCGCGGTCACCGGCCACATGTCCTGGATGGCCTGGGTCCTGTTCGCCATCGTCTTCCTCTGGCAGCCCCCGCACTTCTACGTGCTCGCCATGAAGTTCAAGGACGACTACGCCGCCGCGGGCATCCCGATGCTCCCGGTCGTCGCCCCCGCCCGCCGCGTCGCCATCGAGTCCGTCGTCTACGGCTGGGCCATGCTCGCGGTCTCCCTCGTGCCCATGTTCCTCCAGCCCGGCACGACCTGGCTCTACGGCCTCGTCGCCGTCGTCACGGGCGGCCTGTTCGTCCTCGAATGCCACAAGCTCCTCGGCCGCATCAACCGCGACGAAGACCCCAAGCCGATGCGCCTGTTCCACTGGTCCACCAGCTACCTGACGCTGCTGTTCCTCGCGCTGGCGGTCGACTCCTTCCTCATGTAGGACTTTCGCTCGAAGGCCCGGCTCCGGCCGGGCCTTCGGCGTTTCCGGTCTCTCGCACAGGTGGCCTATCGTCGAGGCGACACCCGCCGACGAAGGACCCCGATGACCGACCACGCTGCGCCCCAAGAAGACCGCCTCGAACTGCCCGCCGCCTGGCTTTCCACGCTGCTGCCGTGGCGCGGCAGGCGGGACGGCGGCCCGCTGCCGCCCGCGAACTTCAAGGCGTTCGCCACCCCGCCCGAGCGGATCGAGTCCCAGGGCGAGCAGCTGCGGGCCGCGCTGGCGAAACCCGGGAACGCGGCGTACGCGGCGGACGCGGAGGCGTTCCTCGCCGGGCAGCCCGTGCCGCGCGGCGCGGCGGCGGTCGCGGCCCTGGTCCTGGAGTACGACCAGCGCTCCAACAAGTCGTGGATGCGCCCGGAGTTCGACTGGTGGCTCGCGACGCACGGGCTCACGTTCGCGGTGGCGGCCGCGGTCGAACGCCTCGCCGTCGCTCCGCTGAACGACCGGGGCTACTACGGCGGCGGGGACGTCGAGCAGCGCACGGTCTTCGAACACCACGTCGAGCACCCGGAGACGGCGGTGCACGAGCTGGAGTGGGGCGGGATCGCGGCCGTGCGGCGGCTCCTAGCCGCTGCCCCCGACGAGGAGTACGCCGAGGTCGTCGCGGCCGTCGCCGGGCACCGCGACACGGCCCCGAAGCGGATCGCGGCGATGCTGGTGCTCCCGGACGAACACGGATGGGTCCTGGAGGGCTGCAACGATTTCGGGAAGGCCCGGGCCTACGACTCGCCCTCCGACGAGGTCGTCTGGGCCTCGGTCGGCCGCCCCGAGCAGGTGGCGGCGGCGGGCTTCACGGAGATCCCCGACGCCTCCGGGACCGAGGCGATCGCGGCCGTGCTCAGCGGCCTCGGCGCTGCGGCGCTGCCGCTGCTGTTCGCCACGGCCGCGACCGCCGACCGCTTCGACGACCCGTTCCGGAAGTTCCTGTACCGCGCGATCGCGATGGTCCCGGACGACGACGCGACCGCGTTCGTGTTCGAACGCCTCACCCGCCGGAACGTGTGGGAGTGCGCGGCCGAAGCCGCCGCCCGCTTCCCCGTCCGGGCGCTCCGCACCGCCGCGCGGCTCGCCCCCGGTGCCGACGCCGACCTGTGCTCCTGGCTCGCCGCCGTCGCCGACCTCGTCGACCCCGGCCTGCACGTCCACCTTGCCGAATCGGACCGGACGGTCCTCGCCGACCTGCTCACCCTGACCGGCCGCGTCCCGGAGGCCGACCTTGCCGACCTGCCGCCGCTGCTCGCCTCGCCGCCGTGGACCCGCAAGCGGCCCATGGCGAAGCGGGCCGTCATCGCAGGCCTCGAACCGCCCGCCGAGACGCGCCTGGTGTGGGCCGAAGGGGAGCGGGAGGCCTGGGCGAACGCCAAAGACCGCTACGGCCACCGCTGGGGCGACGACGAGGAGCCCGTTTTCGACCGCTGGAACGTGAACGCGTTCTTCGCGTTCGCCCCGCTCGAACGGGCGGAAGCGCTCCTCGACCAGTGGGACGGCACGGAACGCTACGGCTGGTGGAGCTGCTGCCCCAGCATCCTTGCCCGGTTCGGCGAGCGCGTCGCCGACCGGGTGCTCGTCTACCCTGCGAGCGACCACGACCCTGCGTTCCAGGAGCTCCCCGGGCCGATCCTCAACGCGGCCGCCGCCCGGATCGCCGCCGAGCGCCTGGCCCGCTTGAAGAAGGCCAAGGCCGGGGCCGAGGCCTGGTTCGAGCGGCACGGCCTGAGTGCCGTTCCTTATATCGTCCCCGACGCGCTCGGCTCCGCGAAGAAGCGCCGCGAGTACGCCGAGACCGCACTGCTCCACCTCGCCGCAACCCACGGGAACGCCGCCGTCGCACACGCCGCCGAACCCCATGGGCCGGAAGCGGTCGAAGCGGTCAAGGTCCTGCTCGTGCTCGATCCGCTGGAGCCGCGGGTGAAGGTCCCGAGGCCCGGCGGCTGGGCCTCGCCGCTGGTCCTGCCGCAGGTGCTCCTCGCGGGCGGCGAACGGGCCGTGCCCGCCGCAGCGATCAGGCACCTGATCACCGTGCTGGCCTTGGGCACCCCCGAACAGCCCTACCCCGGGGTCGCGGTCGTCGCCCGAACCTGCGACCGGGCTTCGCTCACCCGGTTCAGCCGCGCCCTGTTCGACCGGTGGATCGCGATCGGCGCCCCGGCGAAAGACGGGTGGGCGCTCACGCAGCTCATTCATGCCGCCGACGACGCGACGGTGTGGGGCCTCGCCTCGCACGTGCGCGAATGGCCCGGCCAGAACCAGCACAAGCGGGCCGTCACCGGCCTGGAGGTGCTGGGCGCGATCGGCACCGAGACCTCGCTGCGAGCGATCCACCAGATCGCCGAGAAGGTGAAGTTCAAGGCGCTCAAGGAGGAGGCGGGCCGCCAGATCGACCGGATCGCGGCCGAACTCGACTTGAGCCGCGAGCAGCTCGCCGACCGGCTCGTGCCCGACTACGGGCTCGGCGAGGAGGGCGCGCTCGTCCTCGACTACGGGCCGCGCCGGTTCACCGTCGCCTTCGACGAGCAGCTGAAGCCGTTCGTCCGCGACGAGAACGGCAAGCCCCGCAAGGCGCTCCCGAAGCCGGGAGCGAAGGACGACCCGGAGCTCGCCGAGGAGGCCTACCGGCGCTTCACCCTCCTGAAGAAGGAACTGAAGCGCACCGCCGCCGACCAGGTCGCGCGCTTCGAGGCCGCGATGGTCGCCGAACGCGACTGGTCCGCTGCGGAGTTCCGCCGCTACTTCGCCGAGCACCCGCTCACCCGGCACGTGTCGAGGCGCCTCGTCTGGCTCGCCGAACCGGGGCCGTCCGGGTTCCGCATCGCCGAAGACGGTTCCTACAGCGACCTCGACGACGACACGGTCACGCTCCCCGAGACCGCGCGCGTGCGCGTCGCGCACCCGGCCCGGCTCGGACCGGAGGCGACGCGGGCCTGGGCCGAGGTCTTCGCCGACTACGAGATCCTGCAGCCGTTCGCGCAGCTCGGCCGGCCTGCGATGGGCTTCACCGCCGACGAGCTCGCGACCGGCCGCCTCAAGCGCTTCGAGGGAGCCGACGTGGAGGTCGGCCGCGTCCTCGGCCTGATCCAGCGCGGCTGGAAGCGGGCGCCCCGCGTCGGCGACCACGCGCCCGGCGTCGCCTACCCGCTGCCCGGAGGCGGCTGGGTCGTCGCCGCCCTCCAGCCCGGCATCCGGGTCGGCGCCACGTTCGACGAACGCGAACAGCGGCTCACCGGCGTCCGCCTCTCCCATGCGGAACGCTACGAATTCGACGACGCGGACCGCGAGTTCCCCACAGGCATCGACCCGGTCACCGCAGCCGAGGTCCTCGCGGCACTCGCACGCCTCACCGGCACCGCCTGAGCGCTGGCGGCCCGGACCCGTCCGGGCCGCCGATGACGTTGCGTACCAGTGCGAACACCGTGTCGTACCCGGCTCCTAAGCTGTCGCCCATGACCGAAACCGAGACTCCCTCAACCGTTGACTTGCTGCCCGACGAGGACCGCGTCGCCTTCCCCGCCATCTGGAACCGCTTCGTGCAGCCGAGGCGAGGGGCCGCCAAGCCGCGCCGGGTCAAGCTCGATCCCGAAGCCGGGCGCGAGTTCCTCCAGAAGTTCTCGGGGAAGCTCCACCGGCGGCTCGCGATGGAGCACAACAGCGAGTACACCGACGGCGCGCGTTCCTTCCTGGACGGCCGCGCCGACGTGCTCGGCGCGGCGGCGGTCATGGCCCTCGCCAAGCCCGGCATGGGCTCCGAAGCGCTCCCGCTGCGGCCCCTGTTCGACCTGATGGCGACCGAGCACGGCCTGCCGTTCGCCGTCGCCGTCGTCACCGAAGCCCTCGCGTTCGAGGCGATGCAGGCCGGCCAGCTGCAGGGCGTCATGCTGTCCCGGCGGCCGCTGAGCGACTACCACTGGGCGAAGTTCCTCGACCACAAGGACATCCGCGACATCCGCGCGATCCTGGCGGCTGCCTCCGAAGAAGAGTACGCAGCGGTCGTCGCGGCCGTCGCCGAGCGCCGCACCGGCCCCGAACTGCGCTTGACCGCGAGCTTCCTCGTCCCCGACGAGGAGGCCTGGACGACCGAGGCCTGCGAGGAGATCACCGCCGCGAAGGCGCACCCGGCCTGCACCAGCCTGCTCCTCGAGGTGATCACCACCGGCGGGCAGCGGGAAGCGCTCGACGTGTCGAGCCTGCTGCCGCACTGGGTCCACGCCGCCGAAGTCGCCGACCTCGTGCACCGCATCGGCGCCGCCGCCCTCCCGGTGATCGACCGCTACCTCGACGGCTACTGCAACGCCGACGAGCGCAAGGCCCTGCACCGGGCGCTCGCGGCGCTGCCCGGCGACGAGGCGATGGCCTTCCTGTTCGACCGGAGCGGCTCCCCTGACGTCATCGGGTTCGCGATGGAGTCCGCCGCCCACTTCCCCAGGCGCGCACTGCGGCTCATCGCCAGCCGCGTCCCGGGCGCCGACGCTGACGAGCGCAGGCGGCTGACCGCGATCGTCCACTCCGACCCGGTCCTCGTCGAGACCGCCCTGCCGCTCGCCGACGAGGCCGTGCAGGCGGCCATCGAGACCCTCACCGCCGGGAACCGCCGCATCGCCGAAGCCCCCGCCGAAGCCGTCCCCGGCCTGCTCGCCGCCCCGCCGTGGGCCGCCGGAACCGCCCCCGAACCTGTTGTCGTCAAAGGCCTCGAACCGCTGCCGATCAACAAGATGAGCTGGGCTGAGGGCGAACGCGAAGCATGGGCCCGCCTCAAGCACCACGAGTTCGGGAAGTTCAAAGACAGCCGCAAGTGGGCCCAGGAGCGCTGGGACCGGGAGACGCGCGAATTCGACGAGCGCAGGGGCGACTACCAGGCCGCACTGCTCGCCGTCGCGTCCCCGGAGGTCGCCGCCGAGCTCCTGCCGCGCTGGAATCCCGCCAACTCTTGGTACCACCGGGACGTCCTGCAGCGGCTCCTCGTCAACCTCGGCGCCGACGCCACGGCGCAGTTGATGGCCGCGACCGCCCACGAACCCGACCACCGCCGCACCCTGTTCACGCCGGTCGCGAACCTCACCGTCGCCCGCTACGCCGCCGACGCGCTTGTCCGCCTGAAGACCATGCGGCCCTTCGCGGTCGAGTGGTTCGACCGGCACGCCGCCGACGCCGCCGCGCTGCTCGTCCCGGACGCGCTCGGCAAGGCCAAGAAGGTCCGCGCCGCCGCCGAGGCCGCACTCCGGTACCTCGTCACGACCCACGGCGAGGACCTCGTACGCGAGGCCGCCGCGCAGTACGGCGACGAGGCCGCCGCGGCGATCGGCACGCTCGTCGACGTCGACCCGCTGATGCCCGTCGGCGTCAAGATCCCCGCGCCCGGCGTGTGGGCGTCCCCCGCGATCCTCCCGCAGGTGCTCCTGAACGGCCGCGAGCAGGCCCTGCCGGACGCCGCCGTCCGCAACCTCACCACGGTGCTCGCCATCGCCACCCCCGAATACGAGTACGGAGGTATCGCCGTCGTCGCCGAGGCCTGCGACCGGATCTCGTTGGCGCGCTTCTCGATCGCACTGTTCGAGCAGTGGCTCACCGCCGGGGCGCCCTCCGAGGACGGCTGGGCGCTCACGCAGCTCGCGCACTTCGCCGACGACGAGGCCGTGCGCCTCCTCCAGCCGCTCGTGGGGCGCTGGCCGGGGGAGAACCAGCACCAGCGGGCCGTCAAGGGCCTCAAGGTACTCGGCGCGATCGGCACCGAGGCCGCACTGCGGGCGATCAACCAGATCGCCGAGAAGGCCAAGTTCGCCGCGATCAAAGCCGAAGCGCGCGAGCAGATCGACGCGATCGCCGCGAACCTCGGCCTCACCGCCGACCAGCTCGCCGACCGGCTCGTCCCCGACTTCGGCCTGCGCGACGAGACCGCGCTGGTCCTCGACTACGGGCCCAGGCAGTTCAGGGTCGGGTTCGACGAGGCGCTCAAGCCCTTCGTGTCCGACATGGACGGCAAGCCCCGCAAGAGCCTGCCGAAACCGGGCGCGAAGGACGACGAGCTCCTCGCCGACGCCGCCTACAAGCGGTTCGCGGCCCTCCGCAAGGACCTCCGTACCGTCTCGGCCGACCAGGTCAAGCGCCTCGAACGCGCCATGGTGCAGGGCCGCACGTGGACGCCCGACGAGTTCGACGAGCACTTCGTGCAGCACCCGCTCGTGTGGCACCTCGCGCGCCGCCTCGTGTGGATCGCCGAAACCGAGGGTGAGCGCACCGCGTTCCGCCTCGCTGAAGACAAGGGCTGCACCGACGTCGAGGAGAACGAGTACACGCTCCCCGCGGACGCCGCCGTCCGCCTCGCGCACCCCGCGATCATGGGCGCCGAAGTGGACGCGTGGGGCGAGATCCTCGCCGACTACGAGATCCTGCAGCCCTTCCCCCAACTGGGCCGCCCTGTCATGGCCTTCACCGAAGAGGAGCTGCGCACCGGCCGCCTCGCCCGGTTCGAGGGGATCGAAGTGCCCGTGGGCAAACTCCTCGGACTCACGAACAAGGGCTTCGAACGCTCCGCCCCGATGGACGCCGGGGTCGAAGCGGGCATGTCCTGCGTGCTCCACGGTGCCGGGTTCCTCGTGCTCGACCTCGACCCGGGCATCTGGGTCGGCGCCATCGACGAGTGCCCCGACCAGACACTGCGGACCGTCGCCTTGAGCGCCCAGGACCTCAGCGGCTGGACCGTGCCCAACCCGAAGACCGGGTTCGGGCCCGTCGACCCGGTCGTCGCCTCCGAAGTACTTGTCGCGCTGGCGAAAGCGACCGACCAGGCCTGACGACCGCCCTCCGGCCCGCCGCCTGTTCGAAGGCGGCGGGCCGGAGGCATGTCGCACCCGCCTCCTATGCTCTGCATGACACCACCGGCCCCAGGAAAGCAGGACATGTCCGATCACGTTGCGCCACAAGAGGAACGACTCGGCGTCACCGACGAGTCGCACTCGCCCGGCCTCCCCGAGGCGGCCCTCGCCGACCTCCCGGACGTGCTCGTCGCCCCGCCCTGGGCAGAGAAGCGCAAGTACCGCGCCCCCGGCGAGATCCCCGGCCTCCAGGCCCCCGAACCGCGCGTCGTCGGCCGCCCCGGCGAGTACGAGCGCGCCATGGCCCTCGAACCCGACCTCGTCGAGTGGGACCCGGACACCTACTGGGCCGAGAACAACCGCTTCCAGGGCTTCTACAACGGCTGGGACACCGCCGACAGCATCGTCTCCCAGCTCGCCCGCAACGGCGCCGCAGTCGCCGACGAAGCCGTCAGCCGCATCGCCACCTCGCCCTGGCACGGCCGGGCGCTCCTGCCGGTCCGCTCGACCCCCGCCGCCGCGGCCGCCGCGCACTGGTTCCTGCGCCGCGACGACGGACGCGCCCCCGGCCTCGACTGGTTCGACCGCCACGGCCTCCACGCCGCGCCCTACCTCGTCCCCGAAGTGTTCGGCCCCAAGCCCTACCAGCGCACCACCGCGCGCGGCGCCCTGCGCCTCCTCGCCTGGCGGCACGGCCCCGAAGCGGTCACCGCTGCCACGGAACCCCATGGGCCCGAAGCGGTCGCGGGTGTCACCGCCGTCCTCGCCGGACACCCCGACCGGCCGCTGCTGAACCACCCCACCGCCGGCTCGGTCTACGCCCAGGAGGACCTGCCGCGCGTCCTCACCGCCGACCGCGCCGCGATCCTCCCGCCCAGCGCCGTCGCCCACCTCATCGCCGTCCTCTCCCAGTGGACGCCGCGCACCCCCTACCCCGCCGTCGAGACCGTCGCCGCCGCCTGCGACCCCGGCTCCCTCGCCCGCTTCTCGCTCGCCCTGGCGCAGCGGTACCAGTTCACGCCCTGGTCGGTCGGCCAGCTCGCCCGCTTCGGCGGCACCGAAGCCGCCGAAGGGATCGAGGCCGAAATCAAGCAGTCCGGGGCCCGCGCGCTCGCGCGGACCGGCGCCGCACTGGAGACCCTCGCGGCCTTCCCCATAGACGCTGCGTTCCCGGTGCTGTACCGGCTCACGCGCGGTAAGGTCGGCCGGGCGGTCAAGACCGCCGCCGCCCCGCACCTCGCCCGCGTCGCCGCACGGCACGGCTGGACCGTGGAAGCGCTGGCCGACCACTACGCGCCGACGCTCGGCCTCGACGACCCCGCGAGCCTCACGCTCGACTTCGGGCCTCGCGCCTTCCACATCAAGCCCGACGACCGCCTGAGACTGAGCGTCGCCGACGCGACCGGGAAGACCCGCGCCCGCCTGCCCCGGCCCGGCGTCCGCGACGACGCCGCGACCGCCGAAGCCTCGATCGCGCGCTTCCGCAAGCTCGCCAAGGACGTCACCGCCGAACTCGCGTTCCAGAGCGACCGCCTCAAAGACGCCATGCTCACCAGCCGCATCTGGGGAGCCGACGAGTTCGCGCACCTCACCGCCCACCCGGTGCTCGCCTCCCTTGCCCGAGGCCTCCTGTGGATCGGCGAGACCCCCGAAGGGCCCCAGGCGTTCCGCTTCGCCGAGGACGGCAGCTTCGCCGACGTCGACGACAAGCCGCTCGACTTGAGCGACGGCGCCCGCGTCCGCCTCGCCCACCCCGTGCTCCTCGGCAAGGACTTCCCACTGTGGACCGAGGTGTTCGCGGACTACGAGATCCTGCAACCCTTCGACCAGCTCGCCCGCCCCGCCCTCGCCCTCACCGAGGAAGAGGCCCGCACCGGCGTCCTCGAACGCTTCTCCGGCGCCACCGCCACGTTCGGCGCCCTCCGCGGCGTGCTCGAATGGACATCGCTGTGGTGGGAGGGCGCACCCGACACGCCCGTCTCCGAACTCAGCACCCGACTGCTCGCCCGCGACCTCCCGCGCGAGGCCCTCAACGACGAGAGCGCGAAGATCGTCGCCAACGCCCACCTCCTCGCCGAGATCGACCCGACCCCCGGCCACCGCGAACCCGACCCCGAAGGGCGCCACCGCATCCTCTGGATCTGGTTCTCGCCCACCAAGAACCGCCGCCGCGGCGTCCCGACCCTCCGCGGCGACGCCCTCGACCCCGTCCTGGTCTCCGAGATCCTCGCCGACCTCGGCCGCGCCACCGGCCTCCACCACTGACCCGCCACCACCATGCAGAAAGCCGCCATGACAGCAACCGCCGCACCGAAACTCCAGCGCCCGCCCGCCGAGCACCGCTACACGACCGAGCTCGCGAAGCTCGCCGCCGAGGACGACTCGCCCCGCCCGCCCGGCTGGGCCCTCAGCCTCCAGGCCGCCCGCACCTTCATCGTGGGCGACGAATCGCGCGGCATCACCCGCAAGTTCGTGGGCGACCCCTCGCTCATCGACCGCGCGCTCGTCACCCTCGCCACCAACCGCGGCCTCATGCTCGTAGGCGAACCGGGCACCGCGAAATCGCTGCTCTCCGAGCTCATCGCGGCCGCCGTCTCCGGCGACTCCACCCTCACCATCCAGGGCGGCGCGTCCACCACCGAGGACCAGATCGCCTACTCCTGGAACTACTCCCTCCTCGTCTCCGAAGGCCCCACCGAACGCGCCCTCGTGCCCGCGCCGCTGCTGCGCGGCATGTCCGAAGGCCGCGTCGTCCGCTTCGAGGAGATCACCCGCTGCCCACTCGAGGTACAGGACTCGCTGCTCTCGCCGCTCTCGGACCGCGTGCTCGCCATCCCCGAGCTCGAAGGCGACTCGATGGTCTTCGCCCGCGAGGGCTTCAACATCATCGCCACCGCCAACACCCGCGACCGGGGCGTGAACGAGATGAGCGCGGCCCTCAAGCGCCGCTTCAACTTCGAGACGGTCTTCCCCATCGCCGACTTCAAGACCGAACTCGACCTCGTCGAGGCGGAGGCCTCGGCCGCGCTGGCGCGCTCGGGCGTGCCCGCGCCGCCCTCGCGCGACGTCCTCGAAGTGCTCGTGCGGGTCTTCCGCGACCTGCGCACCGGGGACGCGAACTCGGGCCGCCCGCAGGCCGTCATGTCGACCGCCGAGGCCGTCTCGGTCGCGCACGCCGTGGGCATCAAGGCCTGGTACCTGCGCGGCGGCACCGCCGAGGCGGGGGACATCGTGGACTGCATGGCGGGCGCCGCCGCGAAGGACAACGCCGAGGACCTGGCGCGCCTGCGCCGCTACCTGGAGCAGAAGGCGCCCAAGCGCAAAGGCCCGCACTGGGAGTCGCTCTACCAGGCCCGGAACCTGCTGCCCGGATGACCGAGCGCCTTCACGTGCAGGGCGTGCGGCACCACTCGCCCGCCTGCGCCCGCCTCGTCGCCGCCCGGATCGCCGAGCTGCGGCCCGCCGCCGTCCTCATCGAGGGCCCGGCCGACTTCAACGAACGGCTCGGCGAACTCGCCCTCGAACACGAACTGCCCGTGGCGATCTACTCGTACGCGAGCACCGACCTCTCGGTGCAGCGCACGTGGGCGCCGATGTGCGACTACTCGCCGGAGTGGGTGGCGCTCACCGAGGGTCGCCGGGCCGGTGCGACCGTGCGCTTCATCGACCTGCCCGCGTGGCACGGGGCGTTCGACGGCGTCGAGAACCGGTACTCGGACGCCGAGCGCCGCTACACCGAGGCGACCGACCGGCTCTGCCAGGCCTTCGCCGTCGACAACACAGACGCCCTGTGGGACCACCTCGTCGAGGTCGCCGAGCCCGAAGGGCTGGCCGACAGGCTCGACCAGTACTTCGACCTCGTGCGCGGCGAGGCCGACGCGGACGGCCGCGACAGCGCGCGCGAAACGTATATGGCCCAATGGATCAGGGCGACCCTCGCCGAGACCGAGGGTCCCGTGCTCGTCGTCTGCGGCGGCTTCCACGCCCCCGCGCTGCGCCGCCTCGCCGAAGCGGGCGACACGGACATGCCGACCCTCCCCGAACCGCCGGAGGGCACCGAGACCGGCGGGTACCTCGTGCCGTACTCGTTCAAGCGCCTCGACGCGTTCGCCGGGTACCAGTCGGGGATGCCCTCGCCCGAGTACTACCAGCGCCTGTGGGAGGCCGGGCCCGCCGAGGCCGCGGCCACCTTGGTGCAGCGCATCACCACCCGCCTGCGCCGCCGGGGCCTGCACGTCTCCACTTCGGACCTCATCGGGGCGCGGAGCCTCACCGAGGGCCTGGCGCGCCTGCGCGGCCACGGGCGGCCCGGCCGCACCGACCTCCTCGACGGCCTCGCCAGCGCCCTCATCAGCGACGACCTGGAGCAGCCGCTGCCGTGGACGCGGCGCGGCTCCCTCACGGCCGGAACGCATCCGGTGGTCGTCGAGATGACCGCGGCGCTCACCGGCGAGCGCGTCGGGAAGCTCCACCCGGACACGCCCCGGCCGCCGCTCGTGGACGACGCGGAAGCCGAGATGGCCCGCCTCGGGCTCGACGGCGACGGCTTGCTGCGCCTGGACCTGTCCAAACCGAAGGACCTCGAACGCAGCCGCGTCCTGCACTGCATGCGGCTGCTGCGCCTGCCGGGCGTGCGCCGCGACTCCGGCCCCTCGGCGGGGGAGGACGTCCAGGCCCACGAGCAGTGGACGCTCACGCCCACCGCGGACCGGCTGCCGGTGCTCATCGAGTCCGGCGCGCTCGGCGCGACCCTCGGTGACGCCGCCCAGACCGTCCTGGAGCAGCGCGCCGACGGCGAACGGGCCCTGAACACCCTGGCAGCCTTGCTGTTCGACGCCGCGCTGTGCGGGCGCGCGCACCTGACCGACCGCCTCGGCTCCGCTGTCGAGTCCGCTGTGGACGACAGCGGCGACCTCGGCGAGGTCGGCCCCGCGCTCGCCACCGTGCTGGCCCTGTGGCGCCACGACCACCTGTTCGGCACCGCCGGGAGCGCCCTGTACGCCGCCGTCGTCACCGCGTGCGCCGACCGCATCCTGTGGCTCGCCGAAGGCCTCCACGCCGGGCCCGGCCCGGCGGAACAGGGCCGCCTGCTCGCGATGCGGGCCCTGCGCGACGCGGTCCGCCACGCGCCCGGCCTCACCCCGCCAGCCGCCTCCGTTGCCGCTGCGGCGCAGCGGATCGCGGTCGACGGGCAGGCCCCGCCCGACCTGCGCGGCGCCGCGCTCGGCCTCGCATGGGCCCTCGGCGCGCCCGCGAACGCCGCCGAAGCCGCCGCCGGTGCGGCCGACCCGGACCGGCTCGGCGACTGGCTCGCCGGGCTCTTCGCGGTCGCCCGCGAAGAAGTCCTCGCCGAGGAGCAGGGTGTCGTGTCCGCAGTGGACGAACTCGTGGGCGACCTCAACGAGGACGAGTTCCTGATCGCCCTCCCGGCCCTGCGGCAGGCGTTCGCGACGTTCCCGCCCCGCGAACGCGGCCTCATCGCCGAACGCCTCGTCGCCGCCCGCGGCGGCGGCAACGCCCGCGAACTCACCCGCAAACTCGCCGTGAACCCGGTCGTCATGGCCGCCGCCATGGCCCTCGAAGCCCGCGTCGACGCCGCCCTCGCCCGCGAAGACCTCGTATTCGGAGGAGAGTCCTGATGGGCGACAACCATAATGGAGCCGACCTGGAACGCTGGCGGCTCATCCTCGGCCCCGCCGCCGAGAGCTGCACCGGCGGCCTCAGCGAGCAGAACGCCCAACGCGACGCCGCCCTCGACTGGCTCTACAGCCGCGACGACGACCTCGGCAAACGCGGCGTCCGCCGCGGCGGCGCCCGCAGTACCGACGGGCAGCGCGGCGCCGACGACTCGCCGTCCCAGCTCACCACCGTCGACTGGCTCGACGGCATCCACCGGCTCTTCCCCAAGGAGACCATCGAACGCCTCGAACGCGACGCGGTCGAACGCTACGAGATCCACGACGTCCTCACCAACCCCGAAGTGCTCGAACGCATCGAGCCGAGCCCGGCCCTCCTCAAAGCCGTAC
Source organism: Glycomyces sp. NPDC050141 (assembly GCF_055586545.1). Lineage (NCBI taxonomy): Bacteria > Bacillati > Actinomycetota > Actinomycetes > Glycomycetales > Glycomycetaceae > Glycomyces > Glycomyces sp. NPDC050141. The sequence continues at coordinate 249,208 of NZ_JBVJHZ010000001.1, forward strand.
TGCGCACCAAGCACCTCATGAACCCCCAGGTGCTCGCCGCCGCCCGCCGCATCGTCGAAGAGGTCGTGCAGCGCCTCGTCGAGAAGCTCTCGGTCCAGGTCCGCACCGTCTTCACCGGCAGCCGCACCCGCAAACCCAGCTGGCACCGCCGCTCCCGCGACTTCGACCTCAAACGCACCCTCCGCGCCAACCTCAAGCACTACCAGCCCGAAGAGCGGCGCGTCGCCATCGAACGCCCCCGGTTCCACTCGCGCACCTCCAAACGGCTCGAGCAGTGGCAGCTCGTGCTCCTCGTCGACCAGTCCGGGTCCATGACCGGCTCGGTCATCCACTCGGCCGTCACCGCCGCGTGCCTCCACGCCCTCCCCGGCCTGAAAACCCACCTCATCGCGTTCGACACCGCCGTCGTCGACATGAGCTCCGATGTGGACGACCCCGTGGAACTGCTCATGAAAGTGCAGCTCGGCGGCGGCACCGACATCGCCCGCGCCGTCGGGTACGGCGCCGGACTCATCGAGAACCCCCGCCGCTCCATCGTCGCCCTCATCAGCGACTTCTACGAAGGCGGCTCCGAGGCCCGCCTCGTCCACCTCGTCAAGCAGCTCTGCGACCAAGGCACCCAAGTCCTCGGCCTCGCCGCCCTCGACGAGGACGCCAACCCGGTCTACGACCACGACATGGCCGCCCGCCTCGCCAAAGCCGGCGCCCACGTCGGCGCCATGACCCCCTCCCACCTGGTCGAATTCGTCGCGGAAAGGCTCGGCACATGACCGCAGCACCCAGGCAGGACCTCCTCGCCCTCACCCAGGACTCCCTTGCGGCCCTAGCCAACCGGGGCCTCGTCAAACGCGCCGCCAAAGACCTCGACGCCGGAACCGCCCCCGCGGTCACCCTCGCCGACGACGGCACCCTCACCGCCGCCTTCCCCGACGGCGCCGAAGCCGTCCTCCCCGCCGCAGGCGGCCTCGAAGCCGCCACCTGCACCTGCGGCGCCGCGGGCAAATGCCGCCACCGCGTCGGCGCCGTCCTCGCCTACCAGCGCGAACAGGAAGCGCCGCAAACCGAACCGGCCGAACCCGAACCGGTCGCCAGCCCCGCCGCCATCACCGACGAACAACTCCGCGACACCCTCGGCCACCACGCCCTCAAAGCCGCCGAGCAGACCCGCCGCGCCGGATACACCGCCCGCCTCACCTGGCCCGGCCCCGACCGGCCCGCCGTCGCCGAACTCCCCGCCGCCACCGTCAGCTTCCTCGTCCCCGGCCTCGGCTACGTCCACACCGACGCCACCGGCCCCGCCCGCGACACCGCGATCGTCCTCGCCGTCTGGGCCTTCCGCGACGCCGCCGAAGGAACCGCGACCGTCAGCATCGGCGGCACCACCGCCACCGACGACCTGGACAGCGCCCTCACGCTCACCGCCCGAGTCCTCCTCGACGGCGCCGTCGGCGCCGACGGCGTCCTCCGCGCCGCCCTCCAACGCGAATCCAAAGCCCTCACCCGCCGCCGCGCCCACTGGCCCGCCGGAGCAGTCGACGACCTCATCGAACAGCTCGAACGATACGAAGACCGCTCCGCCGCCTACGACCCCCAGCGCCTCGCCGCCCTCCTCGCCGAACTCCCCGCCCGCGCCCGCGCCGCCCGCCACCCCGAAGGCACCCCGACCGCCCAGGTCCTCGGCAGCGAAGAAGCCGACGCCACCCCCCTCCACCTCATCCGCCTCACCGGCCTCGGCGCCCGCGTCGCCGCCGTCGGCGACACCCGCACCCTCGAGATCTACCTCGCCCAACCCGAGACCGGCATGGTCCTCACCGTCCAACGCGAATGGCCCGACTCCCCGGACCTCACCGGCGCCGAACTCGCCTCCCGCCGCCTCGCCGGATGCAAGATCAGCGCGCTGGCCGCCGGGAACACCGTCACCGAGGCCGCGTCCCGCACTGCCGCCCGCGCGCTCAAGCTCGGCACCGGCCGCCTCGCCCGGACCCAGGTCCTGCCGCTTGGCCTGGCCTGGCACGACCTCCCGGACGCGCTGCGCGCCACCGACCTGGACGCCCTTGCCGCCGAACTCGCGGCCCGCCCGCCCGCGCTCGTGCGCCCGCGCGTGGCCGCCGAGTCCCTGCGCGTGATCGCCGTCGAAAGCGCCGAACTCCTCGGCTACGACCCGGCCTCGCAGTGCCTCTACGCCCGCGTCGCCGCCCCGAAGGGCGGCACCGCCACGTTGCGCGTCGCGCACAGCCCCGCCGCGCCCGGCGCCCTCGAAGCGGTCGAGAAAGCCCTGCTCAAAGGCCTCACCGGCGTCGCCGGTCACGTGCACCGCCACCGCGGCGAACTCATCGTCGAGCCCACCGCGCTGCTCACCGAGGACGGCCCGGTCGTCCCCGGCTTCGCCTCCGGCGACGACACCGCCGAACTGGCCGCCGCCGGGGAGGCGGCCGCCACCGACCCGGTCTCGGCCGCGATCGAAGGCGCACTCACCGCTTGCGCCGATCTCGCGCACCAGGGCCTGCGGAGCGCCCGCGAACCCTCCCGCCGCCGCGCAGAAGACGCCGCCGCCGAGCTGAATCGGGTCGGACTCCAAAGGGCCGCAATGGATTTCGTGCACCTGTCCAAGGCGTTGGCGGCCGAGGACGACACCGTGAAAACCACCGCCTGGACGGCCGCCGCCGTCCGCATGCTGGTCACCGCTGAGCTACACTGATGCCCTTGGGTAATCCCCAATCGCATCTCCAGCCACTCGTATCTCAGCCGGAGCCATCCGTTCGGCGTTCGCAGAGTCGGCGATCATCATCGAAGCAATGAGGCTTGACCAATGATCGACCTGCAAGACCCGATCTTCGTCGCCCACGAGGGCGGCAAACTGCGCACCTCCACCACCGTCCCCCTCGCCTCCCGCGAGGACCTCTCGGTCGCGTACACGCCCGGCGTGGCCCGCGTCTGCGAGGCCATCGCCGCCGACGAGTCCCTGGCCCGGACCCACACCTGGCGCTCGAACGTCGTCGCCGTGGTCACCGACGGCACCGCCGTCCTCGGCCTCGGCGACATCGGCCCAGCCGCCTCCCTGCCCGTCATGGAGGGCAAGGCCGCCCTGTTCCGCCAGTTCGCCGACGTCGACGCCGTCCCGATCTGCCTCGACACCAAGGACCCCGACGCGATCGTGGCCGCCGTCGCGGCCATCGCGCCGTCCTTCGGCGGCATCAACCTCGAGGACATCTCGGCACCGCGCTGCTTCGCGATCGAGGACCGCCTCAAAGCGATGCTCGACATCCCGGTCTTCCACGACGACCAGCACGGCACGGCCGTCGTCGTCCTCGCCGCGCTCACCAACGCGCTGCGCCTCCAGGACCGCCGCGCCGAAGACCTCACCGTCGCCGTCGTCGGCGCGGGCGCGGCGGGCGTCGCGATCACCAAGATCCTGAACGAGGCCGGGGTCGGCGACCTCATCGTCTGCGACTCCACGGGCATCATCCACGAGGGCCGCGACCGCCTCAACCCGGTCAAAGCCCAGCTGGCGGCGGTCACCAACCGCACCGGCCGCAGCGGCGACGTCACTGGAGCGCTCAAGGGCGCCGACGTCCTCATCGGCGTCTCCGGCGGCCAGATCCCCGAAGCGGCGCTGGAAGGCATGGCGGACAACGCGATCGTGTTCGCGCTCGCCAACCCGACCCCCGAGGTTGCGCCGGAGGTCGCCGCGAAGCACGCGGCGATCGTGGCCACCGGGCGCAGCGACTACCCGAACCAGATCAACAACGTCCTGGCGTTCCCCGGGATCTTCCGCGGCGCCCTCGACGCGGGCGCCCCGCAGATCACCGAGGCGATGAAGCTCGCCGCGGCCCAGGCGATCGCGGACATCGCCGCCGAGGACCTCGCGGCCGACCGCATCGTCCCGTCCCCGCTCGACCCGCGCGTGGCCCCGGCCGTGGCGGCAGCGGTCAAGGCCGCCGCTTAGCGGAACGTGTGAACGGGCGGCCCGGCGACGGGCCGCCCGTTTCGCTACCCCTCCAGCAGGCCCGCGAGCGCCGTGATCACGTCCCGCCCCTCCACTTGCGACGCCCACTCCTTCGGCAGGGCCGCATGGCCGTACGCGGTGCCGTAGAGGTTGCCGAGGATCGCGCCCGTCGAATCCGAATCCCCGCTGTGGCTCACCGATGCGGTGAGCCCCTTGCGAACGTCATCCGTACCGAGGAAGCAGTAGACGGCGATCGCCAGCGCCTCCTCGGCGACCCAGCCCTCGCCGAGCGGCGCGCACGTGTTGGGCCCGGGCGGGAGGTTCCCGGCCAGCCGGTACGCGGCCTGGAGCGCGTCGGCCGTCTCGGAGCGGTCGAGGCCGCTGCGAAGGTGCAGCATCGTCTCCGACACGGCGCGCTGCGGCGTCTCGCCGTTCATCAAGTGCGCCACGATCATCGCGAACGCGCCCGCCGAGGTCCCGGCGGTCGGGTGCCCGTGGGTGAGCTTCGAGCACTGCTCGGCGAACGCGAACGCCTCGTCGGGGCCGAAGTACAGGCCGAACGGGGCCGAGCGCATGACTGTGCCGCAGCCCTTCGAGTTCGGGTTGACCCCGGGCCGGGCGCCGTCGCGGAGCCCGGAGATGCAGGCGTTGCCGGGCGCGCGGCGCGAGTACAGCCACGGCTGTGCGGCCAGGCCCTCGGAGGCCATGGGCGGCATGGGCTCCCGCTGCGTTTGCAGCCAGCGGAAATAGGCCTGGCGCACCTGCTCGACGTAGTCCGCGGTGCTCCCGCCGGGCGGTGCGAGGAGCAGCCCCTCGACGGTGAACAGGGTCATCTGGGTGTCGTCGGAGACCTGGTTGCGGCGCATCTCGGTCACCCCGCCGGGTCCGAACGCGTTCTCGATGGCGTCCCACCGGTCGAACTCCACCTGGTAGCCGAGGGCGTCGCCGACGGCCCCGCCGATGAGGCATCCGAGGACGCGGTCGTGCCGCGTGAGCGCTTGAGTCACGCCGGGATTCTATGGCGTCCATGCCGTCCCGCCGCCGCACCGAGCCCGCCCCCACGGCCGGTCCTCCTGCCACCATGACCCCGGTCACTCTCGTTTGCGTTCGAGCGCGCTCGAAGCCATAGCGTTCGGGCCATGAAGCAACCGACCTGGATCATCACCGGAACCACCCGCGGCCTCGGCCGCTCCCTCGCCGCCGCGGCGCTCGCGGACGGGCACAACGTGGTCGCGGCGGTCCGCGACCCGGCCCGCACGGCCGACCTCGCTGACGCCCACCCCGACCGCTTCGCCGCCGTCGCCCACGACGTCACCGACACTGCCGCGGCCTCCGGCCTCGTCGCGGCCGCGCTGGAGCGCTTCGGCCGCATCGACGTCCTCGTCAACAACGCGGGCCGCGCCGTCGTCGGCGCGATCGAGGAAGTCGACGACGCCCGGCTCCGCGACCTCATGGACCTCCACCTGTTCGGCCCCGCCGCACTCGTCCGCGCCGCGCTCCCGGCCATGCGCGCCCAGGGCTCGGGCACGATCATCCAGATGAGCAGCCAGGGCGGCCGCATCTCGTTCCCCGGCGTCGCCGCCTACTCCGCCTCGAAGTTCGCCCTCGAAGGATGGTCCGAGTCCCTGGCCGGAGAGGTCGCTTCGTTCGGGATCCGCGTGATGATCGTCGAGCCCAGCCGCTTCCGCACCGGCTTCCACGGATCGCTCGAGTTCACCGAGGCCGCCGAAGCCTACGGCGACGGCCTCGCGGCCGTCCGCGCCGACATGGCCGGAGTGGACGGACGCCAGGAAGGCGACCCCGACAAGGCCGCCCGCATCATCGCCGACCTGGTGAACGGCGGCAAGCTCCCGCTCCGGCTCCCCCTGGGCGCTGAAGCGGTCCAGCGCCTGAGCGCCGCCCACCGCAGCGGCCTCGCCGAGATCGAACGCCTCGCCGACCTCGCCCGCAGCGCCGACTTCGAGGGCGTGGCGCCCTCGGTCCGGCCCGTCTAGATTCGAACGCATGGCAACCGACGAACTGCTCGCGCGTGCGCTCGAAGCACTCGGCGACGACCCTGTGTCGGTCGAGGCGATCCACCGCCTCGCCGACACGGCGCACGCCGCCGAGGCGATGACCATCACCGAGGTCGCCGACCTCCTCGACGTCACCGCCCATACCCTCCGCTACTACGAGCGGGCCGGGCTCGTCGAGGTCGCCCGCGACAGCCTCGGACACCGCGTCTACGACGCCCAGGCCGTTCGCCGCCTCGTCTTCCTGACCCGGATGCGCCTGTCCGGCATGCCAATGCGCGACCTCCAGCACTACGTCGCGCTCGCCGACCAGGGCGACGGCACCGTCCCCGAGCGCCTCGACATGCTCGTCGAGCACCGCGACACCATCCGCCGCCGCATCCGCGAGCTCACGCTCTCGCTCGAAGCCACCGAGTACAAGATCGCCACCTACGGCGGCACCGCAGGCCCCGACGCCGTCAAGTAGGAACGAAACGGCCCCGGGCGAACGCCCGGGGCCGCACTCCAAAGTCCTCAGTCGCGCAGCGGCCGCGTCAGTGCCGCGACGACGATGGCGCCGACGAACAGCACCACGAGCCCGGTGAACCCGGCAAGGCCGAGCCACCCGAACAGGTTCAACCCGCCGAGGCTCTCGAAGAACGCGCCCGCCGAGGAAGTGCTCGGTTGGAACCCCGCCTCCCCGAAACTGAACGTCCAGAACACGTACGCCGCGAACAGCCCCGTCCCGGCCGCGCTCACATAGGCCAGCGAGTTCACCGACTGCTGCGCACGTGCTTCACCCGCCCGCAACCCCTTGAGCCGCTTCGCACCCGCGACGATCAAGAGCACCGCCGCGACCACCGGCAGCACTAGCGGGGCCGCGAGGTACGCCCACTCCCATGCCAGCAGGTCCCACGGATCGCCCTCGTTCGGATCGTCCATATCGGCGATCATCGCGAACACATAGTGGACAGCGGCGGCCGCGACAGCGAACGCCCCCAAGCCCATCAGCCCCCGCAACCACCGCGCCGCGACCCCCGACCGGTCGCCCGCACCCTCGATCCCAGATTCGATCGCCGCCATGATCCTCAAGCTCCTCTCGCGGTTCCGCCAAGTGAGTTCTAGACGCCCGGAACCCCGCCGACAGTTGCATCAGTGCGCCGGAATCCGGTCGGGGCGACACGCAATGAACACTCGGGTACGCGGAGGTGTCGCCGATTGATTGTAATCTGGTGGCTATGGGTGCAATTCGCTATCATGAGGCTATGAGCAGCAGAGCCGTGCAGATCCGCGACATCCCCGATGACTCGCTCGACGTGATGCGGGCACGGGCGGCCGCCGAAGGCATGAGCCTTCAGGCCTACCTGCGGCGGATGGTGATCGAGGCGGCGGCGAGTCCCACGGTCGCGGAGGTGCTGGCGCGGGCGGCGCGGCGCTCTGCCGGGGTGTCGATGGCCGAGATCGTGGCCGCCACGCGCGAGGGCCGCGACCTGTGAACGAACTGGTCGTCGACAACTCGATCATCGTCTATGCACTGCTGGAAGGCAAGAGCAACGAACTGCTCCGGCGTCGGCTCTCGGCGCCGCGGACACTCCACGCGCCCCAGCTCATCGACTACGAGTTCGGCAACGTCATCCGCGCGCTCCTGCTCGGCGGCAGGATCACCGAAGCCGTCGCGGACGAGGCCCGAGACGACTTCACCGACCTTCCGATCCAGCGCTATCCGGGGTCGGTCACCGCCGACCGGTCATGGTCGCTGCGGCACAACTTCAACGCGTACGACTCCGCGTACATCGCACTTGCGGAACTGCTCAGCGCGCCACTGCTGACCGGCGACAAGAAAATGCTCGGCGCGCATCACGCCGCCGTCGAGGTCGTACCCGGCTGAGGCTCAGGTCGCGGTGGCGGGTTCGGGTTCGACGAGGTGGTCGTCTTCGCGGTCGCCGTGGATCTCGTAGTGGAGGGGGACCGCTTCGATGCTGGGCTCGCGCTTGCGGAGGCTGAAGGGGACCGCGACGGCGGCGACCCAGAGGACCCCGGCGCCGAGCATGTGCAGGCCGACCAGGATCACCGGCAGGTCCAGGTAGTACTGCGTGTAGCCGATGACGCCCTGCAGGAGCTCGACCACGAGCAGCGTGTACGCCGCGCGGATCGCCGCGTTCGGGGCCTTCACCGCGTGGAGGGCCGCGATAAGCGCGACCGTGAGGCCGAGCAGGAGCCACACCAGGTCCGCGTGGAGCTGCGACATCAGCGCCGGGTCCAGGCCGTTGCGCGGCGTGTCGGCGTCGCCCGCGTGCGGGCCCGAGCCGGTCACGACCACGCCGAGGACTATCACCGCGAACGTGACCCCGACCAGTCCGCGCGCGAGCAGCTGCACCGCGCGGGGGACCAGCGGCACCGCCTCACCGTCCGGTTCGCCCGAGCGCACGTACAGCGCCACCGAGAGCGCGACGAGCGGGATCGACGCCAGGAAGTGCGCGCCCACGACCCACGGGTTCAGGCCCGTCCACACCGTGATGCCGCCGAGGATCGCCTGCACCGGCACGTACAGGCACGCCCCGAACGCCAGCCTCACCAGCGACGACCGCCGCGGGATGCGCAGCCACGCGGCCACCAGCGCCGCGATCGCGATTGCCACGAGCACCCAGGTCAGGACCCGGTTCCCGAACTCGATCGCCCCGTAGATCCCCATCTCGGGGGTCGCCACGAGCGAGTCGGTGGTGCATTTGGGCCATTCCGGGCAGCCCAGGCCCGACTCGGTCAGGCGCACGGCGCCGCCGGTCACGATGATGCCGACGTTCGCGATGACGCTCGCGAGCGCCCACCGGCGCACCGCGCCCGGTCTGCCAAACCACCGCTGCAACAGGTTCACAGCGGAGATTGTGCCCCCACCCGGTCAAATGCGCCCTCGCCGGGTCGCGCAATGTGGGCCAGCGCGTCCCGGAGAGGCTGGTGAGGTTAGGCAAACCTGCGTGCCCCGTCTCACCGAGAGCCATCTCGACGCGCCGCGCCGAATTAAGTAAGCTTTGTGTTGTGGAAATGGTGACGAGGGCGACGAGCCACTCGACCGACGGGGACACCCGCCGCCGAGTGACCCGCCTGCTGCTCGAACGCGGCCAAGCCACGGCCGCCGACCTCGCGCAGGACCTCGGCATCACCGCCACCGCCACCCGCCGCCATCTGGACGTGATGGAGGCCGAAGGCCAGGTCGAGACCCGCGTGGTCAAGACCGCCGGTCGCGGCAGGCCCGCGAAGAGCTACCAGCTCACGCCCGCCGCCCGCACCTCCTTCGGCCACACCTACGACGACCTCGCGATGGAGGCGCTGCGCTGGATTCGCCGCTTCGAGGGCGAGGACGCCGTAGGCGGCTTCGCCGCCGAGCAGGTCGCGCGCCTGGAGGCCCGCTGCCGGGCCGCCATGGACGCGGTCGACTCGGACGACTCGATGGCCCGCGCGCAGGCGCTGGCCACCGCCATGTCGGGCGAGGGCTACGCCGCTACGGCGTCGGTCATCGCCTCGGGCGGGCAGATCTGCCAGCACCACTGCCCGGTGGCGGGCGTGGCCGCGGAGTTCCCGCAGCTGTGCGAGGCGGAGACGCGGGTGATCAGCCGCCTGCTGGGCGTTCACGTCCAGCGCCTGGCGACGATCGCCAACGGGGACGGGGTGTGCACCACCCATGTTCCCGGCACGAACCGGGGCCTCAGGGCCGCGGGCGCCGAAGGTGGACGCGGCCCGGTGCCGCTGCCCGACCCCGGACGCGCAGACCGATAACCCGACAGGTCAAAGGTGAGACTTGAGATGACCGACACGCAGAAGAGCGAACCGCTGTCGCAGGAAGAGGCCCTGGCCTCCCTCGAGCGGTACGAGTACGGCTGGGCCGACTCGGACGCCGCCGGTGCGAACGCGCGCCGCGGTCTGACCGAAGAGGTCGTCCGCGACATCTCCGCGCGCAAGAACGAACCCGAGTGGATGCTCGAGCTGCGGTTGAAGGGCCTCAAACTCTTCGGCCGCAAGCCGATGCCGAACTGGGGCGCCGACCTGTCCGGGATCGACTTCGACAACATCAAGTACTACGTCGAGGCGTCCGAGAAGCAGGCGGAGTCCTGGGAGGACCTGCCCGAGGACATCAAGAAGACCTACGACAAGCTGGGCATCCCCGAGGCCGAGCGCCAGCAGCTGGTCTCCGGCGTCGCCGCCCAGTACGAGTCGACGGTGCTCTACCACTCCATCCGCGAGGACCTGGAGCAGCAGGGCGTCATCTTCATGGACACCGACACGGGCCTCAAGGAGCACCCGGAGATCTTCCAGGAGTACTTCGGCTCCGTGATCCCGGTGGGCGACAACAAGTTCGCGGCGCTCAACACGGCGACCTGGTCGGGCGGCTCGTTCATCTACGTGCCCAAGGGCGTCCACGTCGACATCCCGCTCCAGGCCTACTTCCGGATCAACACCGAGAACATGGGCCAGTTCGAGCGCACGCTCATCATCGCCGACGAGGGCTCGTTCGTGCACTACATCGAGGGCTGCACCGCCCCGGTGTACTCCTCGGACTCGCTGCACTCGGCGGTCGTGGAGATCATCGTGAAGAAGGACGCGCGCGTCCGGTACACGACGATCCAGAACTGGTCGTCGAACGTGTACAACCTGGTCACCAAGCGCGCGATCGCCGAGCAGGGCGCGACCATGGAGTGGGTCGACGGCAACCTCGGCTCCAAGGTCACCATGAAGTACCCGGCCGTGGTCATGGTCGGCGAGCACGCCAAGGGCGAGGTCCTGTCGGTCGCCATGGCCGGCGCGGGCCAGCACCAGGACACGGGCGCGAAGATGACGCACGCGGCCCCGAACACCTCTTCGACCATCGTGTCGAAGTCGATCTCGCGCGGCGGCGGGCGCACCTCCTACCGCGGCCTCGTGCAGGTCAACGAGGGCTCGCACCACTCGAAGTCCACGGTGAAGTGCGACGCTCTGCTGGTCGACACCATCTCGCGCTCCGACACGTACCCGTACGTCGACATCCGCGAGGACGACGTCGACATGGGCCACGAGGCGACGGTCTCCAAGATCGGCGAGGACCAGATGTTCTACCTCATGAGCCGGGGTCTGACCGAGGACGAGGCGGCGGCGATGATCGTGCGCGGCTTCATCGAGCCCATCGCGAAGGAGCTCCCCATGGAGTACGCCCTGGAGCTCAACCGGCTGATCGAGCTGCAGATGGAAGGCGCGGTCGGTTAACCCGACCAGGACGAGGAAACCAGAGATTTCATGAGCATCGAATTGGCCACTGGCGCCAAGCCGCACACCCACGGCCTCGGCGAGGTGCCCCCGAAGACGAAGTCGCAGCTGCTGCGCTCGTTCGAGCCCGCCGACTTCCCGGCCCTCACGGGCCGCGAGGAGGACTGGCGGTACACGCCGGTCAAGCGCCTCGCCGGGCTCGACGACACCGGGACCGCCCCGGCGGCCAAGGCCGCCGAGTACGCGATCCGCAGCCTGCCCGCGGGGGTCACCGCCGAAGCCGTCGGCAAGGACGACAAGCGCCTCGGCTCGATCCTGACCCCGTTCGACCGCCCCAGCGCGGTCGCGTGGGCCAAGACCGAGAAGGCCCTGCTCGTGGCGGTCGCGCCCGAGACCGCGGTGTCCGAGCCGGTCTGGCTCGACGTCACCGGCGGCGGCCTCGACGGCGCCACGTGGGCGCACACGTTCATCGAGGTCGGCCACCACGCCGACGTCACGCTGATCGTGCGCCACACGGGCCTGGCCCGCCTCGGCGACAACGTCGAGATCTCGGTCGGCGACGGCGCGCACCTGCGCCTCGTCGCGGTCGCCGAATGGGACCGCGAGGCCACGCACGTCGAGCACCAGAAGGCCCGCCTCGGCCGCGACGCCAAGCTCGACCACATCTCGGTCACGCTCGGCGGCGACCTGGTCCGCCAGTACCTGTCGGTCGACTACGCCGGCCGCGGCGGCTCCGTGGACGCCTTCGGCCTCTACTTCGCCGACTCCGGCCAGCACCTGGAGCAGCGCCAGCTCGTGGACCACTCCGTCCCCGACTGCCGCTCGAACGTGAACTACCGCGGCGCCCTCCAGGGCGACACGGCGCGCACGGTGTGGGTCGGCGACGTCCTCATCCAGGACGCGGCCACCGGCACCGACACGTACGAGATCAACCGCAACCTCGTCCTCTCCGACGGCGCCCGCGCCATCTCGGTCCCCAACCTGGAGATCGAGACCGGCGAGATCGTCGGCGCCGGGCACGCCTCGGCGACCGGCCGCTTCGACGAGGAGCACCTGTTCTACCTCCAATCGCGCGGCATCCCCGAGGCCGAGGCCCGCCGCCTGGTCGTCAAGGGCTTCTTCAACGAGATCATCACGAAGGTCCCGGACGAGGCGCTCCGCGAGGAGCTCACCGAGCTCGTCGTCGCCCGCCTCGACGCCGGCCGTTTTCTGGCCCCCGAGGACATCGAGGCCGGTGCCGCAGAGTGAGTGAAACCATGCCCGACAACGATTTCCTGCGCGTATGCGCGCTCGACGAACTGCCGGAGGGCGAGGCCGTCGCGGCCGACATCCACGGCACGTCGATCGTGCTCGTGCGCAGGGGCGACGAGGCGTTCGCCCTCTACGACGAGTGCTCCCACGCGGCCGTGGCGCTCTCCGAAGGCGACGTCGAGGACTGCCAGATCGAGTGCTGGCTGCACGGGTCGAGCTTCGACCTGCGCACCGGCAAACCGTCCGGACCGCCCGCCACGGAGCCGGTCCCGACCTACCCGATCGAGGTCCGAGACGGCGACGTCTACCTCAGCCTGAAGCCCAAGACCACCGAGAACGCCTGAAGGAACCAGAAGTTATGAGCAAGCTCGAGATCCGCGACCTGCACGTCTCGGTCAACACCGACGAGGGCGCCAAGCCGATCCTGCACGGCGTCGACCTGACCATCAGCTCCGGCGAGACCCACGCCATCATGGGTCCCAACGGCTCCGGCAAGTCGACCCTGGCCTACTCGCTGGCCGGGCACCCGAAGTACGAGATCACCGGCGGCGAAGTCCTCCTCGACGGCGAGGACGTCCTCGCCATGACCGTCGACGAGCGCGCCCGCGCCGGCCTCTTCCTCGCCATGCAGTACCCGGTCGAGGTCCCCGGCGTCTCGGTCTCCAACTTCCTGCGCACCGCCAAGACCGCCGTCGACGGCGAGGCCCCGAAGATCCGCACCTGGATGAAGGACCTCAAGGGCGCCATGGCCGAGCTGAAGATGGACGAGGCGTTCATCAACCGCAACGTCAACGAGGGATTCTCCGGCGGCGAGAAGAAGCGCCATGAGATTCTGCAGATGGAGCTGCTCAAGCCCAAGATGGCCATCCTCGACGAGACCGACTCCGGCCTCGACGTCGACGCCCTCCGCATCGTCTCCGAGGGCATCAACCACGCCAAGGCCACGAACAACCCGGGCGTCCTGCTCATCACGCACTACACGCGCATCCTGCGGTACGTGAAGCCCGACTTCGTCCACGTCTTCGTCGACGGCAAGATCGCCGAAGAGGGCGGCCCCGAACTCGCCGACAAGCTCGAAGCCGAAGGCTACGAGTCCTACGTCGGCACGAAGGCCGCCTAGCCAACAGGAAGAAGGAGCCCGTGGAGCCTGCAAGCAAGCTCGACGTCGAGGCCATCCGCGCCGACTTCCCGATCCTGCAGCGCAGGATCGGGGACAAGACGCTGGCCTACCTCGACTCGGCCGCGACCTCGCAGAAGCCCGTCCAGGTCACCGAGGCCATGCGCCGCTTCACCGACCACTCGAACGCGAACATCTCGCGCTCGGTCCACACGCTCGGAGCCGAGGCCACCGAGGCCTACGAGGGCGCCCGCGCCAAGGTCGCCGCGTTCATCGGGGCCCCGAGCCCCGACGAGGTCGTGTTCACCAAGAACTCCACCGAGTCGATCAACCTGATGGCCTACGCGTTCCAGAACGCCGCCTTCGACCCGGCCGCCGACCCGCGCTTCAAGCTCGGGCCCGGCGACGAGGTCGTGGTGACCGAGATGGAGCACCACGCCAACCTCATCCCCTGGCAGCAGCTGTGCCAGCGGACCGGCGCGACGCTGAAGTGGATCGGCATCACCGACGCCGGCCGCCTCGACCTCGACTCGCTCGACCAGGTGATCACCGAACGCTGCAAGGTCGTCTCCTTCGTCCACGTCGCCAACCTGCTCGGCACGGTCAACCCGACCTCGCAGATCGTGCGGCGCGCCCGCGAAGTCGGCGCCCTGGTCGGCCTCGACGCCTCCCAGTCCGTCCCGCACCTCCCCGTGGACGTGGCCGAGCTCGGCGTCGACTTCATCGCCTTCACCGGCCACAAGATGCTCGGCCCCACCGGCATCGGCGTCCTGTGGGCGAAAGCGGACCTGCTCGCGGCCATGCCCCCGTTCCTCACGGGCGGGTCGATGATCAAGACCGTCACCATGGAGCGCACCACGTTCGCCGACGCGCCCGCCAAGTTCGAGGCCGGGACGCCGCCGATCGCCGAGGCCGTGGGCCTCGCGGCCGCCGTCGACTACCTCGACAAGCTCGGCATGGCCAACGTGCGCGCCCACGAGAAGGAGTACGTCGCGTACATGCTCGACCGCCTCGAAACGGTCGACGGCCTCCAGATCATCGGCCCCCGCGTCCCCATCGGGCGCGGCGCCACGGTCTCCTTCACCCTGGCCGACGTGCACCCGCACGATGTCGGCCAGGTCCTCGACGCCGAGGGCATCGCGGTCCGGGTCGGCCACCACTGCGCCAAACCCACCTGCGCCCGCTTCGGCGTCACCGCCACCACGCGCGCCTCCGGGTACATCTACAACACCCACGAGGAAATAGACCGGCTCGTGGAGGCGTTGGGCCAGGTGCGAAAGGTGTTCGGCTGATGAATCTCGACGAGCTCTACCAGGAAGTCATCCTGGACCACTACAAGCGCCCCCGCGGCGCGGGCCTGCGCGAACCCTATGAGGGCGAGTCCCACCAGGTCAACCCGACCTGCGGCGACGAAATCACCTTGCGGGTCCACGTGGAGGGCGACAAGATCGCCGACGTCTCATACGACAACGTCGGCTGCTCGATCTCCAAGGCCTCCGCGTCCGTGATGTACGAGCTCATCAACGGGACCACCGTGGACGACGCGCTGGCGAAGCTGGCCGAGTTCACCGAGCTGATGAACTCCAAGGGCCAGTCCGAGGGCGACGAGGAGTCCCTCGAGGACGCCGTCGCGTTCGCGGGCGTCTCGAAGTACCCGATGCGCGTCAAATGCGCGCTGCTGGGCTGGAAGGCGTTCCAGGACGCCCTGGTCCGTGCTGAAGCTGCGATCCCCGGAAGGACCGAAGCATGACCGACACCGTGAAGGCCAAAGAGGACGACATCCTCGAGGCCATGAAGGACGTGGTCGACCCAGAGCTGGGCATCAACGTCGTCGACCTCGGCCTCATCTACGGCGTGCACGTGGACGAGCAGAACGTGGTCACCCTCGACATGACCCTGACCTCGGCGGCCTGCCCGCTGACGGACGTCATCGAGGACCAGTCCCGCTCCGCCCTGTGCAGCGGCCCCGAGGGCGGCCTCGCCGCCGACCTCAAGATCAACTGGGTGTGGATTCCGCCGTGGGGCCCGGACAAGATCACCGACGACGGCCGCGACCAGCTCCGGGCACTTGGCTTCAACGTCTGACGAAGTCAGACTTGAACGATGAGCGGAGTAGCGTCTAAAGGCCGCCCCGCCGCAGGCGGGGGCAAGATCGTGGAGGTCGAACCCGACCGCCTACCGCGCTGGGTAGCGAACTTCGCCGAACGCAACGGCGGCATCGCGGGCCACCACGCCGAAGGCGACGCCTGGACGATCGAATCGAACGAGGGAACGTCGGCCAGTGTCGTATGGACACTGGCCGGCGGCCTCCCCGCCGGCTGGCTCCTCGACGACGACCCGGTCAAGGCCGCCGAGCACCTGCGCGACTACGCCCTCGAGCCCCGGCGTATCGCGGTGCTCCTCGCCCGCAAGGGCGCCTACTCGGTCGGCGTCCTCAAGGACGGCCGCATCACGGCCTCCAAGACCGACACCGCCTACGTCCAAGGCAAGACCAAAGCGGGCGGCCAGTCCCAGCAGCGCTTCGCCCGCCGCCGCGACGGCCAGGCCAAGGCCGCCGAGAAACGCGCCCGCGACGCCGTCTTCGCCGTCCTCGGCCACGCCGAGTTCGACGCCCTCGTCACCGGCGGCCCGGTCGAAGGCGTCCTCGAAGACCCCCGCCTCGCCCACCTCAAACCCGCCGCCCACTTCGGCGACATCGCCGAACCCAAGCAAGCCCTCCTCACCGAAACCGCCTACCGCGCCATCGGCTTCGCCATCCGCCTCTCCGCATAGCGCCGAGCTGTAAGGCGTGCTTCGTATTTGGTGCCGATAATCTAAGCTGATTTCAGACATAGACAAATCCTTTTGAACAACGAGGCCACCCCCTGTCTGACAGCGAGACCTCTAAGCTTGAGACCCCCCGGTCGAAGACGGTGCGCAGGAGACGACCGTCGAGGAGTGGGTCATCCCCGAGGTGATCGGCATGGAGGTAAAGGCAGCCAACACGCAGGTCAAGCTGACTTTCAAGCCCGAACCCGACGGTTCCTGGTGCGGCCTGGTCTAGCTGGGTCTGGTCCATTTTGAGAGGATCAGGGCATGACAAATGTCGTCGACATCCATGAGGCGGAAGCCCAATGGTCGCAGTTGATCGAACGTGCCGCCCGGGGCGAGCGCATCGTCATCACGAAGGAAGGCAAGCCAGTGGCAGACCTGGTTCCGCACCAGGCTCGACGGGGCTGGTTAAGCTGAAGGCCCCTCAGAAGCCGATTCGAAAGCCGCAGCGTGGACAACCCCCTTCTCGCAGACCGCTACCGCCTGCAATCGAGCCTTGGTGCGGGTGGCATGGGCGAGGTCTGGCGCGCCCATGACGAGCGCCTCGACCGCGAAGTCGCCGTCAAACTGCTCTACCAGCGCGGCCACGAGGAACCGGGACTCGCCAGGGCCCGGTTCCTGCGGGAGGCCCGGGCGCTCGCGAAGCTCAAGAGCCCCGGCATCGTCGCCGTCCACGACCAGGGTGAGGCCGAGTACCGCGGCGAGACCACGGCCTACATGGTCATGGAACTCGTCGACGGCGAACCGCTGTCCACGCTGCTGAGGACCGAGAGGCTCCCGGTGCCGCGGACTTTGACTCTGATCGCGGAGGTCGCCGACGCTCTCGCGGTCGCCCACCGGGCGGGCATCGTCCACCGGGACATCAAGCCCGCCAACATCGTCATCGCCTCGGACGGCGCCGTCAAGCTGGTCGACTTCGGCATCGCCCGCGTCGACGGCGCAACCACGCTGACCGACAGCGGCGTCTCACTCGGCACCCTGCTTAACGCCTCTCCCGAGCAGGTCGGCTTCGAGGAGGTCGTTCCGGCCTCCGACATTTACTCGCTCGGCACCGTCGCCTACGAATGCCTGACTGGACGCCCGGTGTTCCAGTTCCCGGACTCCAAGTCGATGATCGCCGCGCACATGTCCGCGCAACCGGCGCCGATGGGCGACGGGGTTCCGCCCGCCGTCGAGCGGGTCGTCTTGCGGGCGCTGGCGAAGGACCCGGAGGAGCGATGGCCCTCGGCGGAGGCCTTCGCACGGGCCTGCCGCGAGGCCCTGAACGCCGACACGACGGTGCTCGTCAAGCGCAGCGGCCCGCCGTCAGAGGCTGAGGTCGTGGCAGCGCCTACCGAACGTCAGCTCATGTGGCCGTGGCGAATCGCCCTGGTGACGGCGATGGTGGCGGCGTTGCTGCTCCTCACCGGACTCTTCGCCTGGTCCCCGCTGACGGAGAGCTGGCGCTCGCAGGCCGATGACGACGCGACGAGCGAGGCGGCCATGACCGGGGAGTCGGCGACCGTGCCGACCGGCGAGGCCTCCTCCGCGCAGCCCACCTCGACGGCGACCACGGCCGAAGCCGGCGCTGCCGCATCGGACGACGGCGGCGAGGGGCCCGCTGAAGACGGTGGGGGACAGGACCAAACGCAGGGCTCGTCCGAGCAGAGCCCGAGCGCCGAACCGACGAGCGACGCCCTCCCGAACGTGGTGGGCCTGTACTTCGACGAAGCGATGGCCGACATGGCGGAGGCCGGTTTCACGAACGTGAAGGGCGAGGTCGCCGGATACGACTACGCCGGCGACTGGTGCGAAGTCGTCAAGCAGACGCCGGAGTCCGGTGAGGAGGCCGACTTCGACGACCCCATCGTGCTCCTCCACCTCCAGCCGTACCCCGGCGAAATATCATGCTGACCGCCTGTCGCAGCGATTCGCCGAGAAACTGCGTGAGTTCCCTGAGCTCATGCGACGCGGCGGTAGCGGCCCGGGGCTATGCCGTGGGCTTTCTTGAAGGCCTTGGCGAAGGCGTACTCGGAGCTGTAGCCGACTTCTTTGGCGATGGCCGCGAGCGGGGCGTCGCCTTCGCGGAGGCGGCGGGCGGCGGTGATCATGCGCCAGCGGGTCACGTAGGCGAGGGGCGGTTCGCCGACGCCCGCGGTGAAGCGGCGGGCGAAGGCCGCCCGGGACATGCCCGCGTGTGCCGCCAGTGACTCCACGGTCCACGGGGTGCCGGGGGCGTCGTGGACCGCGCCGATGGTGGCGGTGAGCGCGGTGTCGCGAAGCGCTGCGGCCCAACCGGTGTCGTGCTCCTGCTCGGTGAGCCAGGCGCGGAGGATGTGGACGAGGAGCACGTCGAGGAGCGCGGGCGCGGCGGCGTCGACGCCGGGGCCCTGGTCTTCGAGTTCGGCGGTGAGGAGGTCGACGGTGGCGCGCAGACGCGGGTGGCGGCCGAGGCGGGCGGGGACGTGGACGACCTCGGGGAGGGCGTCGAGCATCGGATGCGACCAGTCCCGCTCGAACTCGTACACCCCGCACAGGAGCGTCGTGCGCGGCCCGGGACCTTCGATGAGCTGCGGCTCGCCGGGCCCGGCGATCTCGGTCAGCGGCGTGTCGGGGCTGTCGGCGAGGCCGTGCCCCTGGTTGCCGTAGAGCAGCACCACATCGCCCACCGAGAGCGGGATCGGCTCTGACCGCTGCGGGATGAGCCAGCACGACCCCTGCGTGACCATGTGGAACCCGGCCCCCGGAACTCGCGGATAGGAACGGCCCCACGGTGCGTCCCTGATGGTCAGTCCGAACCCGGGACGGCCGACGCGAGTAGCCGCGATCGTGTCGCTGAGGATGTCCATCCGAATATCCTAGCGTCTGTTCGAGTGAGACGATGAGACATCATTTTGCGATTCTTAGGCATTGATGCGCTTATCGGTGGTCGGTAGTGTTCTTCCCGAAGCACTTACTGAATGGAGCATCGGACATGACCGGCAGCATCGGACTCGGCGTCATCGGAGCACACGCACAGCGCGGCTGGGCCCGAGCGGTTCACCTTGCGGCACTGCAAAACTCGACCGACTTCGACATCGTGGCAGTGGCCTCCACAGACGCGGCCCAGGCCGCCGAGGCTGCAGTGGCCTGGGGCGCCAAGCGCTCCTATGGGGACGCCCATGAGCTGCTGGCGGACCCGGCCGTCGACGCGGTCCTGATCGCCGTGCAGCTGCCCAAGCGCGGCGACCTGGTCGAGGCCGCCATCAACGCGGGCAAGCACGTCTACGTCGAATGGCCGCTCGCGAAGGACGCCGCGACCGCCGAACGCTACCGGGACCTGGCCGCCGCCAAGGGCGTCCAGCAGGCCGTCGGCCTCCAGACCCGCAACCACCCCGCGATCCGGCACCTGCGCGAGCTGATCGGTGAAGGCGCGATCGGCGACGTCCTCTCGGCCTCGCTGACCTACTCGATCGCCTCCGCCGAAGCCTGGTCCGAGCGGTACGCCGACCTGTTCGACAAGACCAAGGGCGTCAACCATCTGGCGGTCGTCGGCGGCCACGCCATGGACCAGTTCGGGCACGCGGTCGGGCGCTTCACCGAGCTGTCGGGCCGGCTGTCGACCCGCATCCCGGAGGTGCGGATCATCGAGACCGGTGCGGCGCTGGCGGTCACGTCGCCCGACCAGATCCTGGCCCACGGCACGCTCGAGTCGGGCGCGCCCGCATCGGTCCACATCACGACCGGCGGTCCGGCCGGGGACGGGTACCGGATCGAGGTGCAGGGCCGCAAGGGCCGCCTGGTCCTGGAGTCGGCGGACGATTCGCTGGTCGCGCCCCGCTACCGCCTGACGAAGTCGACCGCGCAGGGGACTGAGACGGTGTCGGTGCCGGAGCGGTTCTGGACCAACGGCTCCGACAACCCGTCGCCTTCGGACAACGCGGGCGAGGTGTACCGGGCGTTTGCGGGCGCGATCCGCACCGGCGTCCCCGCCGCACCGAACTTCGACACCGCCGTGGCGGTGCTCCGCACCCAGGACGCGATCCGGCGTTCGGACGAGAGTGGCGCCCGCGAGCAGGTCTGATCCGCGCCAACGAAAGAGGGCCTCGCCACGGCGAGGCCCTCTTTCGTGCGTCCCTTAAGGGGCGATGGTCAGCGCTGTGGACCAGTTGCCGTTGATCTCGCCTTGGACCTTCATGTGCAGCAGCTGGAAGGACTCTAGTGTGAGGGCGTGTTTGAGGCCGCCGACGTCGATGGGGCGCAGGTCGGCGTCGGCGCACAGGCCCGCGACGAGCTTGCGGGCCTCGATGTCGTCTCCGGCGATGAAGACGTCGAGCCTGCCGGTGTTGGCGAGGCGGCCCGCGAAGGTGGTGTTGAAGGCCTTGACGACTTTCGCGCCGGGCGCGGCGGCGGCGATCTCGTCGGCACCGGACTTCCCGGGCGGGGTGACCAGCCCGTCGAAGGTCTCGTAGTCGACGGGGTTGCTGATGTCGACGACGATCTTCCCGGAGAGCTGCGGGGCCCACAGCCGGGCGATCTCCCTGCTGCCTTCGAACGGCAGGGCCAGGACGATCACCTCGGCCCCGGCAGCATTGTTGAGGGAAGCGCCGTCGAGCGGTTCGCCGACGGCGTTCCTGCCCAGTTCCTCGGCGAGGTCGGCGGCCTTGTCGGGTTCGCGGTTGGCGATGCGCACCTGGTGGCCGCCGCGGACGAGCCGCAGGCCGATGCCCCGGGCCATGCCGCCCGCGCCGACGATGAGTACTTCCATGTCTCCTCCTCCTCTGTGGTGGACCTGGTGCTACGGCAGGGTGTCTGCGCGGATCTCGTGGGCCGCGGTGTCGGGGTCGTCGCGGCGGTGCTCGCCGCCACCGCGCAGGACCAGGTTCGGCAGGAGCAGGGTGAGGACGATGGAGGCGGCGGTGATGCAGGCGGCGACGAGGAAGACGTCGTCGAGGCCGTCGGTGAAGGCGAGCTGCACGACGGACCGGATCGGGTCGGGCAGGGCCGCGATCGCGGTGGGGGACTCGGTGATCGCCGAGAGGTCGTCGGTGCTGAACCCGGCGGCCTGCTCGGGCGTGAGCTGACCGAGCGCGGCGGGGAGGTTCGCTTCGAGCTCGGTGTCGAGTGTGGAGTTCATGACGGCGCCGAGGACGCTGGTGCCGATCGCCCCGCCGAGCGTGCGGGCGAAGGTGTTGGTGCTGGTGGCGACGCCGAGGTCGGCCATGGTCACGATGTTCTGCATGGCGAGGACGAGCGGCTGCATGAAGAGGCCCATGCCGAGGCCGAGCACGGCCATGTAGACCGAGCTCTGCCACAGCGGCGTGTCGAGGTGCAGCTGCGTGAAGAGGACGAGCCCGAAGGTGGTCACGATCGAGCCGCCGACGAGGAACCACTTGTACCGCCCGGCCCTGGAGATGAGGAACCCCGAGAGGATCGAGGTGAGGACGATGCCGCCCATCATCGGGAGCATGAGCAGGCCGGACTGGGTGGGCGTGTAGCCGCGGACCATCTGGAAGAACAAGGGGATGTAGACGATCCCGGCGAACATGGCGATGCCGAAGACGAGCGCGGTCAGCGTGGCGAGGCTGAAGGTGCCCTGCTTGAACATGCGCAGCGGCAGGATCGGCTCCTCGGCGCGGGTCTCGGCCCACACGAACAGGACCGTGAGCACGGCCGCCGCGATGAGCAATCCGATGATGACGGGGGAGGACCAGGCGTAGTCCTGGCCGCCCCACGTGATCGCGAGCAGCAGGCAGACGATGGCCGGGACGAGCAGTCCGGCGCCGAGGTAGTCGATCTTGTGCTGCCGGGTCGGGATCGGGTGCTTGCGCAGGACCTGGTTGACGGCGATAAGCGCGACCAGGCCCGTGGGCAGGTTGATGTAGAAGATCCAGCGCCAGTCGACTTCGGCGAGCCAGCCGCCGAGGACGGGTCCGGCCACTGAGGACAGGGCGAAGACCGCGCCGAACAGGCCCTGGTACTTGCCGCGGTCGCGGGGCGGGAGGACGTCGGAGACGATGGTGAACGCGAGGGTCATGAGACCGCCCGCGCCGACGCCTTGGAGGCCGCGGAAGAGGATGAGCTGCAGCATGGTCTGCGAGAGACCGGCGAGCGCGGAGGCGACGAGGAAGATCGCGATGGCCAGGAGGATGACCGGCCGGCGCCCGTAGAGGTCGGAGAGCTTGCCGTACAAGGGGGTCGAGGCGGCGGTGGCGATGAGGTAGGCGGTGACGACCCACGTGTACTCGTCCATGCCGTCGAGGTCGCCGACGATGGTGGGCAGGGCGGTGCCGACGATGGTCTGGTCGAGCGCGGCCAGGAAGACCGTCAGCATCAGGGCACCGAAGAGGGTGAACAGTTCGCCCCTGGGCAGCCGCTGCCCGGTCCAGGCCGTCTCGTCGCTCATGTCGCTGAGCGTAGGGCCCGCCTCCGCGGAGGCGGGCCGAAACAACTTATTCGGGCTTGCGGTCGACCGCCCAGGAACCGGCGGGGACGATGACGTGCCCGACCTGCGCTTCCTTGTCGGTGTGGTTGACGATGAACCGCCACTGGCCGCGGTCGACGACGTCGAGCCCGGGGCGGCCGGGGCCGCTGAGCTTCAGCTCCTCGAACAGGCGGTCCCACGCGTCGTCGACGAGCTTGCACGAGACGTACCAGGCCTCGCCCTCGCCGAACGGGTTCACGGTGACGGCGGGCTGGTTCTCGATGACTTCGCCCGTGGCGTACTGGGTGACGCACTGGGCGCCGCGCAGCTCCACGAGTTCGCAGAACCGCTCGGCGGCACCGAAGTTCCACAGCGCGCGCAGCTCGCCCGCGGGCTGGGGGAGGTGCTCGGTGACGCGGATGCCGAACAGGTCGGTCATGCCGCCGAGGTACCCGTCGAGCCACACCTGGCAGTTTTCGTCCACGGCGCCGGTGAGGTAGGAGGCGACGAGGCGCCCGCCCCCGGCGGTGAACCAGCGGAGGTTCTCGGCCCCGGCGCGGCTGAGCACGTAGGTGCTCGGGGCGATCACCGTGGCGTACTTGGAGAGGTCGCCTTCGGGGGCGACGAAGTCGGCGATGACGCCCCGGTCGCGCAGGACGCGGTGGATCTGGGCGACGTTCTCCAGGTAGTCCACGGGCGCGGGCAGGTGGGCGCCGCCGCCGGTGGCCCACCACGAGTCGGGACTCCACAGGATCGCGACGTCCGTCTCGACGGGCGCCTCGACGGTGTGCGCGATGCCCGGAAGGGTGTTGCCGAACTCGGCGACCTCGCGGAACGTGCGGGTGTTCTTGCCCGCGTGGGGGACGAGCGCGGAGTGCCACTGCTCGGCGCCGCCGCGCCCGGCCCGCCACTGGAAGAACATGGCGCCCTTGGAGCCGCGGCTGATGTGGATCATCGAGTGCCGGGCCATGCGGCCGGGGGCCTTCGCGATCCGGCCGTCCTTGGAGTGCAGGGTCGAGGCGGCCTGCTCCATGAGGAGCCAGTCACCGCCGCCCGCCCACGAGCGGCACAGGTCGGCGTGGAAGGCGCTCTGCTGCTCGGCGCGCTCGTCGGGCGCCGACGGGTACGAGTCGAACGCCACTAGGTCTACTTCGGACGCCCATTTCCAGTGGTCGACCGGGACCCACTGCCCGAACACGAAGTTCGTGGTGATCGGGACGTCCGGGTTCGCCGCGCGCAGGATCTCGCGCTGCTCCTGGTAGTGCGCGAGCATCGCGTCCGACGTGAACCGCTTGAAGTCCAGCTCGTGCGCCGGGTTCGACAGGTACTGGGTCGCGCGCGGCGCGAGGACCTGCTCCCAGTCGCCGTAGTGCTGGCTCCAGAACGAGCCCCACCACGCGGCGTTGAGCGCGTCGACGGTCTCGTACTTCGCCTGGAGCCACACCCGGAACGCCCGCTCGGCGTGCTCCGAATAGGACGCCGAGCCGTACTCGTTGTGCACGTGCCACATCGCCAGCGCCGGGTGGTCCGCGTACCGCTCCGCGAGCTTCGCGGCGATCCTGCGGGACGCCTCCTGGTAGGCGGGCGCGCAGACGTCGTACGTGTCGCGCGAGCCGTGCACCTGCCGCACCCCGTCGGGGCGCTGGTTGAGCGCGTCGGGGTGCGCGAGCGTGAACCACGGCGGCGGCGACGCGGTCGGCGTCGCCAGGTTGACCCTGATCCCTCCGGCGTGGAGTTTGCCGAGGACCGTGTCGAGCCAGTCGAAGTCGTACTCGCCCTCGCGCGGTTCGAGCCTGGCCCACGAGAACACGCCGACGCTGACGAGGTTGACCCCTGCCTCGCGCATGAGCATGACGTCGTCGTCCCAGACGTCCTCGGGCCACTGCTCGGGGTTGTAGTCGCCGCCGTAGCTCAAGCCTTCGACGCCTTTGGGCCAGTCCATGGGGTACTCCTCGCGCGCATCGCACAGGCACGGCTCGGGGGACCGCGCCCGGGGGCAGTTAGTTGTCACACTAAACTAACCGCATCTGGGTGGTTTCGCCAGCCTAATGCGAGCAGCAGACGCGCCCTACTGCGCGGTCGACAGCGCCTGGAACCGCTCCGCGCGCAGCCGCTCCGGCCACGTGTCGTCGATCGGCGGCAGCTGCGACGGGTCCACCCCGATCGCCCACGCAAGCAGCAGGTCCGCCAGCTTCGGGTTCCGCGCCAGACCCGGACCGTGCATGTACGTGCCGATCACGTGACCGGCCCACGCGCCCTCGGTCGCACCGTCGTTGCCGATACCTGCCGTCACCCGCGCCAGAGGCTGCACCGCCTCGCCCAGGTGCGTACGCCCGCCGTGGTTCTCGAAACCGGTGATCGACCCGATCCCCAGCTGCGGCGCCGCCTCGCCCGCGATCTCCCCGACGGCCCGCGACGGACCCCGGTCCGACCGCAGGTCGAGGATGTTCAACCCCTCGTACGCCCGGCCGTTCGCGTAGAACGACGAACCCAGCAGCTGGTACCCGGCGCAGATCGCCAGGATCGGCTTCCCCGCCTCCGCCGCCCGGTTCAGCGCCCCGTCCTGCAGCAGCCGGTCCGCGGCCACCGCCTGCGGGCCGTCCTCGCCGCCGCCGATCAGGTACATGTCGGCGGTGTGCGGGACCCGCTGGTCGCTGCGGACCTGCATCGGCTCCACGTCGATGCCCCGGGCCCGCGCCCGGTGCGCCAGCACCAGCAGGTTCCCCCGGTCGCCGTACGTCGACAGGAGGTCGGGGTAGAGCCAGACGATGCGCAAGGTGCTCATAGCCACGATGGGACGCTCTCTCTCGCTAGTTGACCCGGTTGAATTCGGCGCGGATGTCCTGGAACGCCGTGTAGTTCGCGACGACCTCCACCGGACCCGGCGGCACCGCCGCGATCGCCGCCTTGATGTCGTCCACCACGATGAAGTCCACCCCGTCGACCTCCAGGCGCACCGCCAGGTCCGTGCGGCGGTCGCCCGTCACCACGACCTTCCGGCCCGCCAGCGACGTGAAGTCCACGTCGTAGATCCACGACGTGTCGAAACCGTCGACCTCGCGCGCGTTCAGCGACAGCACCACCGGCGGGTTCGGCTCGATCATGTCGAACGACTCCAGCCACCCGGCCGGGTTCTTCGCCAGCAGCAGCCGCAGGTGGCGGCCCTCCCGCTCGACCTTCGCGTACCGCCCGGCCACCGAGGCGACCTCCGACAGCCGCGGCGCCGCCTGCGCCGGGTCCACCCCGAACAGGCTCGCCACCGCCAGCGCCGTCGCCGCGTTCGCGCGGTTCACCCGGCCCGGCAGCTGCAGGTTCAGCTCGTAGCGGCGCCCGTCCGGGCCCACCACCGCCTCGCCCTCCTGCGCCACCGACCACTGCGGGCTCGGCCGGTTCAGGCCGCAGTTCGTGCACCGCCAGAACTCCCCGAACCGGTCCAGGTGCGAACCGCAGTTGGGGCAGATCGCCGAGTCGGCCGTCCACGACTGGCCCGCCGCGACCCACACCACGCGCTGGCAGACCGAGGCCGCCCACACGATGAGGGGG
This sequence comes from Glycomyces sp. NPDC050141, assembly GCF_055586545.1. Taxonomy (NCBI): domain Bacteria; kingdom Bacillati; phylum Actinomycetota; class Actinomycetes; order Glycomycetales; family Glycomycetaceae; genus Glycomyces; species Glycomyces sp. NPDC050141. The sequence goes on from NZ_JBVJHZ010000001.1 coordinate 275,481, forward strand.
TCGTCGGCGTTGGCCACGATCGTCGACTGCCCGGCCGAGGTCTGCAGGGTCTGGCGCCACTTCGCGGCCAGCGCCGTGACCTCCATGGCCCGGTCGAGCTGGTCGCGCGAGAGGTTCAGGAGCGCCACGACCTTGGGGCTGGCCGCGTCCAGCAGCTGCCCGAGGTAGTGCTCGTCGCATTCGAGCGCCGCGTACTCGGCCTTCGGGGCCTTCGCGAGCGCCGTGGTGTGCCCGGTGGGCATGTTCGCGCCGAACGAGTTGGTCGCGACCTTCCCGATCGCCTCGATCGCGGCGGTCGTGAAGCGGGTCGTGGTGGTCTTGCCGTTGGTGCCCGAGATGAGGACGACGTGTCGGCCCTCGGCCAGGAGTTCCAGGAGCCGCGGTTCGACGATCAACCCGACGCGCCCGCCGATCACCGAGCCGTCGCCGCGGCCCGTCGCCCGCGACAGCGCCGCCGCGGTCCTGAGGAGCGTGGTCGCGACTTTCGCGCGGGGGGTCAGATTCGCGCTCATGCAGGCTCGCTTTCGGCTTGATCGGAACCGGTGACTATGCAGAAGAGTTTGTCACATGCGCACCGGAACCCGTGATGCGTGGCCGTGATGCGTGAGGTTGGCCCGCCCCTGCAACTCGGGGCAGCGACGAACGCCGATGCGCCGCCCGCGCCGCGCAGCGCGGACGTCTCCAGTTCCCCCCACCGCTCACTCCACAGTGACCGCACCGGCGCGCACCGTGCCCGTGCTCGCCACGCTCCGTGCGCGCCCGCTCGCGTCCGGACCGGTTCCGTTGGGGCCCTTGTCACTCCTCCGGGTGAACGGCGAGCGAAATTCACGTTTGAGAGCCCATGTTGCGCACTCGTCACTCCACTGTCCTCCACCAACCCTGACCAGCCTTTTCGCCACGCCCACCATGAATGCCGCGCCGAAACAACCCCCAAGGGTGGGGGAGAGTGGAGTAAGGTGGGGCGCAATGGTGGGACCATCGTCCTGCCAACGCGGTCGGAGAGGCCGCGCAGCCTGAGAGTCACGGGGGGTGGCGCCGATGTTCCTCGGCACCCACAACCCGCGCCTGGACGACAAGGGCCGCGTCATCCTCCCCGCCAAATTCAGGGAAGGACTGGCGGAGGGCGTCGTGATCACCAAGGGCCAGGAGCGCTGCCTGTACGTGTTCCCCGAGGCGGAGTTCACGCGCATCGCCGAAGCGCTCCAGCAGGCCCCCATGTCCAGCAAGACCGCCCGCGCCTACAGCCGGGTGTTCTTCGCCTCCGCCCACGACGAGGTCCCCGACAAGCAGGGCCGCGTCACCATCCCCCCGAGGCTGCGCGAGTACGCCGGACTCGACCGCGAGCTCGCGGTCATCGGCGCCTCCAACCGCGTGGAGATCTGGAACACCCAGACCTGGGACGACTACCTGGAGGCCTCGGAAGAGGCCTTCGCCGACATCGAAGAGGGCGACCTGCCCGAAGGACTGTAGAGAAGGAGGTGAGCGGAATGAACGCCGCGAACGCCCCGCACATCCCCGTCATGCTCGACGAAGTGCTCGACTACCTCGCGCCCGCCGCCTCGCGGCCCGGAGCGCTGTACGTCGACGCCACCCTCGGCGCGGGCGGCCACACCGAGGCCATGCTCACCGCCCACCCCGGCCTCACCGTCATCGGCGTCGACCGCGACCCGACCGCGCTCGAACTCGCCTCCAAGCGCCTCGCCGACTTCGGCGACCGGTTCATCCCGGCCCGCGCCGTCTACGACGAGATCCCGGAAGTGCTGCAGGCCAACGGCTTCGACAAGCTCGACGCCGTCCTGTTCGACCTCGGCGTCTCCTCGATGCAGCTCGACCAGGCCGACCGCGGCTTCGCGTACAGCCAGGACGCGCGCCTGGACATGCGCATGAACCCGGACGACCCGCTCACCGCCGAGATCGTCGTGAACACCTACGCGCCCGGCGACCTCGTGCGCATCCTGCGCGAGTACGGCGAGGAGAAGTTCGCCACCCGCATCGTCTCCGCCATCGTCAAGACCCGCGAGCGGGCCCCGATCACCTCCAGCAGCGCGCTCGCCGAGCTCGTCAAGGACGCGATCCCGCAGGCGGGCAAGCGCACCGGCGGCAACCCGGCGAAGCGGACGTTCCAGGCGCTGCGCATCGAGGTCAACGGCGAGCTCGACACCTGGGAGCGCGCGCTCCCGGCGGCGCTCGACGTGATGGCCCCCGGCGGCCGCGTCGTCGTGCTCTCCTACCACTCGCTCGAAGACCGCATCACCAAGCAGGAGCTGGCGAAGCGCGCCACCTCCACCAGCCCGGCGGGCCTGCCCGTCGACCTCCCCGGTACCGAACCCACCTTTCGACTCCTCACGAAGAAGGCCCAGCAACCGACGCAGACCGAACTCGACCGCAATCCGCGCGCGGCGCCCGCCCGGCTCCGCGCAGCAGAGCGCATCGCACCGTCCACAGGAGCAGGAGGCGCATCATGAGCGACCAGTACCGTCGCGCGCAAGCCGACCCCGACGAGATCATCAAGGCCGCCCGTCGGCGGGCCCGCGCCGCGTCCTCGCGGCGCCGCGGCCTCGTCGGCGACGCCGATGAATCCGCGCCTGTGTTCGAGGGCAACCTCGCCGTCCAGCCCGCGACCGCTCCGGTCGAGGCGCCGCCGGTGGAGGCCCCTGCCGCGCCGCAGCGCGAGACCGTGGTGCTCCCGCGCACCCGCACGGAGACGAAGGCCAAGCCCGCGCCCGAGCCGGTCGAGGTGCCGCGCCCGGCGTTCGTCGGCGGCGTGCTCGCGCTCGTCGTCGCGGGCATCTTCGGCCTGCTCGTGCTGAACACGGTCATCAACGAGGACGCCTACCGGCTGCAGGAGCTGCGCACCCAGGCCGGGGAGCTCGACCAGACCGAGCAGGCGCTCCAGGACGAGCTCTCGCAGCTGGACACGCCGGGCAACCTGCAGGCGATGGCCGAGACGTACGGCATGGTGCAGCCGGAGAAGGTGACCTTCCTGTACCTGCCCGGCGGCGAGCTCGTCGAGGTGCCGAGGAACGAAGAGTAAAGGACGTCGATGACCGAATCCGACCCCCGTCAACGGCGCGACCCCTCCTCGATCAGTCGAGCCCGCCGTTATACGCCTCGCGGCCGCACCGTCCGCGAGGCGGCGGGGGCGGAGGACAACCGCGCCCGCGAGAACGGGGCGCGCGACCGCGAGGCCGCGCGCCGCGAGCGCAACCGCAACACCCAGCAGCAGGAGACCGACGACCTCGCGGCGCGCAGGCGCCGCGAGGCCGCGGCCCGCTCCCGCGAGCGCCGCCAGCGCGAGACCGGCGTCGTCAGCGAACCGCGCCAGGCCGAACCGGAGTCCGCGCGTTCGGAACCGGTGCGCCGCACCGGGACCGTGCGCCCTTCGCCGACCCGCCGCACCGGCCCGGTCAACCCGCCGCGCCGCGGCGGCTCGCGCGGCACCGTCCGCGCCACCGGGCCGATCGAGGTCCGGCCGCAGGCGAGCCTGCCGCGCATCGGCAACCCCCGGCGGCGCCTGCGCATGGCCGCGGCGTTCGTCATGATCCTGCTGCTGATCTCGGGCGCGCGGCTCGTGCAGCTCCAGGTCACCGATTCGGCCGCGTACGCCGCCGAGGCCCTGAACCAGCGCCTCACGACCGAGCCGCTGCCGGCCGAGCGCGGGGCGATCCTGGACCGCAACGGGAACCGGCTCGCGTACTCGATGGAGGCGAACTACATCGCGGTCGACCCGGTGATGGTCGAGGGTGACCCGGCCGAGCTGGCCGCGACCCTCACCCGGCTCCTGGGGCGTCCCGCCTCCGAGCTCGAACCGATCATCGCCGCGAAGGAGACCCCGCAGGGCGACCCGATCCGCTTCGCGTACCTGCAGCGCGGCGTCGACCTCGGCGTCGGCGACGAGATCCGGGAGATGGAGAACCCGGGCCTCATCATCGGCGACGACGAGCGCCGCGTCGTGCCCGGGCACGACCTGGCCGCCAACGTCATCGGGTTCACCGGCGAGGAGGGCAACGGCCTCGGCGGCCTGGAGGCGACCTACGACGAGTGGCTCTCGGGCGAGGACGGCGAGGTCTCCTACGAGCGCAGCCAGTCGACTGGCCTGGCCATCCCCGGCGCCTTCTACCGCGAAGAGGAGGCGGTGCCGGGCAACGACATCCAGCTGACCCTCGACGACAAGCTCCAGTACCAGGTGCAGAACATCCTGCAGGACACGGTGAAGGAGCACGACGCGGAGTTCGGCTCGGCGATGGTGATGGAGGTCGGCTCCGGCGAGATGCTGGCGATGGCCTCGACCCCGACCTACGACGCGGCGAACCCGTTCGAGGTCGATTCCGAAGAGGCCTACCGCGACTACGGCACCCAGGCCACTGTGGACCCCGGTTCGATCCACAAGGCGATCGTGTTCGCGGCGGCGCTCGAAGAGGGCTGCATCGAGCCGGACGGCACCATGCCGCTGCACCAGACGATCACCAAGGGCGACACCGTCTACAAGGACGGCTACGAGCACGGCGACGCGATCCTGAGCCTTGCAGGGATCATCGCCCAGTCCTCCAACGTGGGCACGATCGAGCTCGCCGACTGCATCGGCAAGGAGAAGCTGTACGAGTACCAGCTGGCGTTCGGGCTCGGCCAGCCCACGGGCGTGGGCATCGCGGGCGAGGCCTCGGGCATCCTCCAGGAGCCGGACAACTGGTCGGGCACCTCGTACGGTTCCGTGCCGATCGGCCACGAGGGGACGACCACGATCATGCAGATGGCCGCGCTCTACGGCGCGATCGCCAACGACGGCGTCTACGTGCAGCCCACGCTCGTCGACGCCAGGATCGACGCCGACGGCGAGGCCCAGGAGGAACCCGAGCCGGAGACGCACCGCGTCATCTCGCAGGAGACCGCCGAGGACCTGCAGTACCTGCTGCAGGCGCCGATCGCGGCCGAGACCGGCACGGGCCGCAGCGCACAGCTGGAGAACTACCACCTGGCCGGGAAGACCGGTACGGGCAGCCTCGTGGTCGACGGCGCGTACGCCCCCGGCAATGTGACCTCGTTCGTGGGCTTCGCCCCGGCCGAGGACCCGCAGTACGTGGTGGCCGTGAGCGTCTACGTCCCCGACGGCGGTGGCGGCGGCTCGACGACCGGCGAGGCGTTCAAGGAGATCAACGAGTTCGCCTTGGGCTACTTCGGGGTTCGCCCCGCGGCCGAGCCCGCCCCGGTGTTCGACGTCTGGGGCTAGGGGATTCCCAAGCACCCCCTAGCGCGGCGGCGCGGCGCGCCGGGCGAAGGCGTGATGCTGCACCGAACTTCTCTCCGAGGGGGAATCGGAAGTCGGCACCGGGCGTTAGCATCGAAGGCGTCAAGGAAGAAGGAGCCGATTGTTTTGAACGTTGACCCTTGGGCACTGTGCGAGGTCCTGGCAGAACCGGCCGACGCGCGGGGAGCGGTGCTGCTGCACTTCCTCGACGGGTTCATGGACGCAGGCCAAGCGGGTCGCGGGGTGGTGGACCACCTGTTCAAGACCTGCGAGCACACCCCGGTCGCGTCGTTCGACGTCGACCAGCTCATCGACTACCGGTCCCGGCGGCCCAACCTCACGTTCTCGATCGACCGCTGGTCCGACTTCGAGGCCCCGCAACTGGTCGTGTACCTGATGCGGGACGCCTCGGACAAGCCGTTCCTGCTCATGACGGGCCCCGAGCCCGACTTCGCGTGGGAACGGTTCGTGGACTCCGTGGAGGACCTCGTCGAGCACTGGCACGTGCCGCTCACCCTGGGCTTCCAGGGCATCCCGATGGGGGTGCCGCACACCCGGCCGCTCGGCATGACGGTGCACGCCACCCGGCCCGAACTCGTCTTCGACAACCGCCCGGTGTTCAACGAGGTCACGGTCCCCGGCAACGCCGCGGGCCTGCTCGAGTACCGGCTGGGCGAGTCCGGGCGCGACGCGATCGGCCTCTCGGTGCACGTGCCGCACTACGTCATGCAGATGACCTACCCGGCCGCCACGATCCGCCTCCTGGAGGGCATCCGCGAGGCCACCGGCCTCGACCTGCCCGCCGACGAGGAGCTGGAACTCGAACGCGCCCAGGTGGACTCGGACATCGTCGACCAGGTCGCGGAGTCCGACGAGGTCGCGGACGTCGTGAAAAGCCTTGAGGAGCAGTACGACTCGTTCGCCGAGGCCGCAGAGACCGACGAGATGCTGCAGGACGGCCGGATGCCCACCGCCGACGAGCTCGGCGCGGCGTTCGAGCACTTCCTGGCCGAGCGCAACAAGAAGGACGACGACTAGGCAAGACGCGAGCGGGGGGGGGGGAGGGGGGGGGGGGGGGGGGGGGGGGGGGGGGGGGGGTTGTTTTTTTTTTGTTTTTTTTTTTGTACCGGGGGCTCTTCTGGCTTTCGTGCCAGGAGGAACAGGAAAAGCCCCA